>JBOGVL010000393.1:0-2433 GCA_050692535.1 Actinomycetota bacterium
GTCGTGAAGACGCTGACCAACGCGATCCGGTCCAAGTTCAACGTCTCGGTGGCCGAGGTCGACCATCACGACCTGTGGCAGCGGACGGCGCTCGCCGTCGCGGTCGCGTCGGGGGAGGGCTACCACGCCCGGCGGGTGCTCCACGAGGTCGAGCGGCTCGTCGAACGGTGGGGCGAGGTGGAGCTGATCGGGGCCGAGCTCACGCTCCACTACCCGGACGAGTGAGCCGATGACCGAGGGGGGCCGCCCGAGCCGTGTCTCGGAGGAGTTCCGGGAGATCCTCGCCGAGGAGATCCCCAAGCTGAAGGACCCGCGGGTCGGGTTCGTGACCGTCCTCGGCGTGCGAGTGACGCCCGACCTGCGTCGTGCGAGGGTCGCGTACACGGCGCTGGGCGACGAGCGGGAGCGACGGGCGACGGCCGCCGCGCTGCGCTCCGCGAGCGGACACCTGCGTCGGGTCATCGGGAGCCAGGTGCGGATGAAGGTGCTGCCGGAGCTCGAGTTCGAGGAGGACGAGTCGATCCGATCGGCCGACCGGATCGAGTCCCTGCTCCGCCGATTGAACGAGGAGGGCACGTGATCGAGATGCTCGCTCGCGCCGCGAAGGCGTTGGAGGATGCGTCGACGATCGCGATCGCGGGTCACGTGAACCCCGATGCCGACGCGATGGGTTCGATGCTCGGCCTGTCGAACTACCTGCGGGCGAGAGGCAAGCACACCGTCTGCTCGTTCCCGAACGACCCGTTCGATCTGCCGCGATGGGTCGCGATGCTGCCCGGGAACGACGCGCTCGTCCCGCCGCGCGAGTTCCCCAACGAGCCACCCGTGATGGTGACGTGCGACGTCGCCTCGATGGACCGGCTGGCCATGCTGGCCCCGGCCGCCGTCAAGTCGAAGACGCTCATCTGGATCGACCATCACGTGAGCAATGAGGGGCTGGGGACGATCCCGCTGATCGACCCCCACGCCAGCTCCACCTGCGAGATGGTGTGGCGGCTCCTGAAGGAGCTGGGGGGCGAGGTGCCGCTCGAGACCGCGGTCTGTCTCTACGCCGGGCTGGTCACCGACACGGGTCGGTTCCAGTACGAGTCGGTGACGCCCGAGACCCTCCGCCTCGGCGCGGACCTCCGCGAATACCCGTTCGAGCACACGCGGCTCGTGCAGGCCCTGTACGAGGACAACGGCCTCGGATATCTGAGGCTGCTCGGCGTGGCGCTCGAACGGATCGCCTTCGAGCCGGACGCGGACCTGGTCTGGAGCTACCTCACGCAGGCCGATCTCAGCGGCGCCGGGATCCACCCGGGCGAGACCGAGGACCTGATCGACGTGGTTCGCACGGCCCGAGAGGCGGACGTCGCCGCCGTGATCAAGCAGCAGCGCGACGGGCGGTTCAAGGTCAGCCTGCGCTCCAAGGGCCGGTACGACGTGGCCGCGGTGGCCGGGGCCTTCGGGGGCGGCGGCCACCGCCTGGCGGCCGGGTACACGTCCCAGCACGGCCTGGCCGAGACGGTCGAGCGACTCAAGGCCGCGCTCCGGGACGGGGGGCCGCCGGCCGCCGGCCCGGACGGCCCGAGGTAGCCGCCGCCGATGTCGGGTCGCCCCGACGGTCTCGTCCTGGTCGACAAGCCGACCGGCGTGACGTCGCACGACGTCGTCGACGTCGTTCGCCGTACCCTCGGCACGAGGAAGGTGGGCCACGCCGGCACGCTCGATCCGATGGCGACGGGACTGCTGCTCGTCGGGGTCGGGCGCGCCACTCGACTCCTCCGGTACTTCGCCGACCTCCCCAAGACCTACGACGGGACGGCGCGGCTGGGTGTCGAGACCGACACCCTGGACGCCGACGGGACGGTCGTGCGATCCGCCGAGGTCCACGTCTCCCGCGAGGACCTCACGCGGGCGTTCGGCGCCCGGGTCGGCGCGTCGACGCAGCGGCCGCCGGCCTTCTCGGCGGTGAAGGTCGGAGGCCGGAAGCTGTACGAGGCCGCCCGGGCCGGGCAGGTCCTCGAGGCCCCGCCCCGCCCGATCCGGATCGACGCCTTCGAGGTTCGGTCCTTCGAGGGTGCGGACGTTGTCTTCCTGGTGACGTGCTCGGGCGGGACCTACATCCGGACCCTGCTCGCCGATGTCGGGACGGATCTCGGCTGCGGCGCCCACCTGACCCGCCTGCGCCGCACCCGGATCGGGCCGTACCGCGTCGAGGACGCCGTCGACCCCGGCGCCGTGGGCCGGCCGGCCCCGGTCGAGGCGGCAGTCGCCCACCTCCCGAGGATCGAGGTCTCGGAGGACGAGGCCCGTGCCGCCTCGCACGGCAGCATCCTCGCGCCCGCCGGTCTCGACGGCCCGTACGGCGTGTTCACGCCGCGTGGACGGCTCGTCGGGGTCTATCGGGACGACGGCGCGAAGGCCGTTCCGGAGGTCATACTCCCGGGG
>JBOGVL010000394.1:0-2429 GCA_050692535.1 Actinomycetota bacterium
CGTGTCGCCCGGTTGACACCTTACATCGTACGCCTATAATGCTTACTTCGTAAGCATATGGCGTAAGTCGGCCCGGGACAAGCCTCGCGGGCCTCGAGGGTAGGGGGAAGACATGAAGCTGAACCCGGAGTCGCTCGCCAGGGCCTCGAGCCATCACCCCTGGCGCACGATCGTCATCTGGGTCGGGATCCTCGTGGGGTCCTTCGCCCTGATCTCGTCGGGCCTGTTCGGTGACGCGCTCACCAACGGGATCGCCTTCACGAACGAGCCCGAGTCGGTCCAGGCCCAGCAGCTCATCGAGGACCGACTCCGCGGCGAGGAGCCGGACACCGAGTTCGTGCTCGTGACGTCCGAGACGGCGACCGTCGAGGACCCCGCGTTCTCGGAGTACGTGGCCGCGGTCCAGGCCGAGGTCGAAGCGCTCGGCGCCGACGTCGTCACCTCGGTGGGCAGCTACCTCACGGAGGACGGCCCCGTCTCGGAGGACGGCCGCACGGTGCTGCTGCCGGTGCTCATGACCGAGACCGACGAGGACCTGCTGGGCGACGACGCGACCCTCCTCAAGGAGGCCGTGGAGTCCGTCCAGGTCCCCGAAGGGTTCCGCACCTTCGTCGCCGGTCAGGCGACGCTGTTCAACGAGTTCCAGACGATCATCGAGGAGGACATCCAGAAGGGCGAGAGCATCGGGGTCATCGTCGCGCTGATCGTCCTCGTGATCGTCCTCGGTGCGGTGGTCGCCGGGATCATCCCGATCGTGCTCGCGATCTTCTCGATCGCGGTCGCGATGGGTCTCACCGCGCTCGTGGGCACCGCCTTCGAGTTCTCCTTCTTCGTCCAGAACATGATCACGATGATCGGGCTGGCGGTCGGCATCGACTACTCGCTGTTCATCGTGGCCAGGTACCGCGAGGAGCGCCTCCACGGCCGCGACAAGCTCGAGGCGATCGCGCACTCGGGTGGCACCGCGAGCCGAGCCGTGTTCTTCAGCGGGATGACGGTCGTGTTGGCGCTGCTCGGCATGCTCATCATCCCGACCACGATCTTCCGGAGCCTCGCGGCGGGGGCGATCTTCGTCGTGATCGGGGCCGTCGCGGCGGCGATGACGCTGCTCCCGGCGATCCTCGCGATCATGGGCGACAAGGTGAACGCCCTGCGCGTGCGGCGGAACGCCGGCCGGGTGGAGGCCGGGACGGGGTTCTGGGACCGCGCGTCGCGCGTGGTGATGAAGCGGCCGGTCGTGAGCCTGGTGGCCGGCGCGGGACTGTTGATCGTCCTCGCCATCCCCTACTTCAGCATCCACACGGGGACCTCGGGCGTCAGCACGCTCCCCGACGACATCGAGTCGAAGCAGGCGTTCGTGCTCCTGCAGGAGAACTTCGCCGGCGGCCTCACGGACCCGGCGCAGATCGTGATCGACGGCGACGTCGCGTCGTCCGAGGTCCAAGCGGCGATCTCGGACTTCGAAGCCGCGCTCGCCGCCGACGACCGGTTCGGGGCGCCGGGCGAGCTCGAGGTGAACGAGGCCGGGGACCTGGCCGTGCTGCCCGTCCCGTTCCGCGGGGACGTGTACGAGGACGCCTCGGTCGCCGGTCTGCGCGATCTCCGGAGCGAGTACGTGCCGGCCGCCTTCGACGGGGTCGATGCGGTCGTACTGGTCGGCGGCGAGACGGCGTTCAACGTCGATTTCTTCGATCTGGCCGACACGTACACGCCGATCGTGTTCGCCTTCGTGCTCGGGTTGTCGTTCCTGCTGCTGACGGTCGTCTTCCGGTCGATCGTCCTGCCCGTGAAGGCGATCATCCTGAACCTGCTGTCCGTGGGCGCCGCCTACGGGATGGTCGTGATGTTCTTCCAGCAGGACGTCGGTCCGAGCTTCGTGAAGGACATCGCCGAGTTCCTGAACTTCCCCCAGGTCGAGTCCATCGAGGCCTGGCTCCCGCTCTTCCTGTTCTCGGTGCTGTTCGGCCTGTCGATGGACTACCACGTGTTCCTGCTCTCGCGGATCCGTGAGCGCTTCGACTTCACCGGGGACAACACGGAGTCCGTCGCCTACGGCCTGCGGACGACGGGCGGCCTGATCACGGGCGCCGCGCTCATCATGGTGGCCGTCTTCGGCGGGTTCGCCGCGGGCCGGCTGGCCCCACTGCAGCAGATGGGGTTCGGCCTGGCGGTGGCGGTGTTCCTCGACGCCACCGTGGTCCGCTCGATCCTGGTGCCGTCCTCGATGAAGCTGCTCGGGAAGTGGAACTGGTACCTCCCGCGCTGGCTCGAGTGGCTTCCACAGCTGCGAGTCGAGGGCCGCGAGGCGGAGCGCGAGACCGTGGTCGTCCCCGACGTCGAGCGAGTGGGCGCCGGCGACCAGCGCTGAGGGTGTCGGTCGCGCGGGATCCCGCGCCCGCGCGGCCGAGCCTCGCATCCGAAGGGGGGTT
>JBOGVL010000395.1:0-2419 GCA_050692535.1 Actinomycetota bacterium
CGCGTTCTCGTTGGCCTCGGCGCCACCGAGCGTGAAGAACACCTTGTCGAGATCGCCGGGCAGGAGCTCCGCCAGCTTCCGGCCGAGCTCGGCACGGACCTCGGTGGCCATGAACGGGCTGACGTAGGGCAGGACCCGCGCCTGCTCGGCGATGGCCCCGGCCACCCGTGGGTCGGCGTGCCCGATGTTGACGCCCATGAGCTGGCTGTTGAAATCGAGATAGCGCTTGCCGTCGACCGTGAAGAACTCGGAGCCGCGCGCCGAGGCCACGGCGATCGGGCGCGTGCTCCCCTGCTGCTGCCAGTCGTACAACGTGTGCCGGAGGCAGAGGTCGACGATCTCGTCGGCGGTCAGCTCACCCATCAGGTTCCCCTTCCGTTGCCCGGGTCCGGAAGTCTAGCCTCAGGCCGTCGGGGGCAACGCGACCCGGCAGCGGGCCGGCGAGTACCATCGAACGAGCACCCGAGCGCGGAGGGAGCGACGCGTCATGGACCGGATCGGCCACTACATCGGCGGCAAGCACGTGCCGGGAGAATCGGGGCGGAGCGGACCCGTCTTCGACCCCGCGACCGGCGAGCAGACCCACCAGGTGGACTTCGCGGACGTCGCCGAGGTCGACAAGGCGGTCCAGGCGGCGCGCGAGGCCTTCCCCGCATGGCGCACGACGTCCCTGTCCAAACGGGCGGACATCATGTTCCGCATCCGCGAGCTGCTGGAGGCGCGCAAGACCGAGGTCGCCACCGTCCTCACCTCACAACACGGGAAGGTTCTGTCCGACGCGATGGGCGAGGTCCAGCGCGGCCTGGAGAACGTCGAGTACGCGACCGGGATCCCGAACCTGCTCAAGGGCGAGTTCTCCGAGCAGGTCTCGACCGGGATCGACGTGTACTCCATCCGTCAGCCCCTCGGCGTCGTGGCCGGCATCACCCCGTTCAACTTCCCGGCGATGGTGCCCATCTGGATGTGCGCCAACGCGATCGCCTGCGGCAACACGTTCGTCCTCAAGCCGTCGGAGAAGGATCCGGGCGCCGCGATGGTGCTCGCCGACCTCTTCGCCGACGCGGGCGTGCCCGACGGCGTGTTCAACGTGATCCAGGGCGACAAGGTCGCGGTGGACGCCATCCTCGAGCACCCCGGCATCGAGGCGGTGAGCTTCGTCGGTTCCACCCCGATCGCCCGGTACATCTACACGACGGGCACGGCGAACGGGAAGCGCGTCCAGGCGCTCGGCGGCGCGAAGAACCACATGATCGCCCTGCCCGACGCGGACGTGGACATGGTGGCCGACGCCGCCGTCTCGGCCGGGTACGGCTCGGCCGGCGAGCGGTGCATGGCCGTGTCGGTGCTCACGAGCGTCGGGAAGGTCTCCGACGCCGTGGTCGACGCGATCGCCGATCGCCTCCCGAAGGTCAAGATCGGGCCGGGGCTCGACCCCGAGTCCGAGATGGGCCCGCTCATCACGCGCGAGCATCGGGACCGGGTCGCCTCGTATCTGGACAGCGGCCCCGCGCAGGGGGCCCGGGTCGTCGCCGACGGCCGCGACCATGCCCTGTTCAAGGAGAGTCCCGGGTTCTTCCTGGGCGCCTCGCTGTTGGACGACGTCACGCCCGCGATGGACGCCTACCGCGACGAGATCTTCGGTCCGGTGCTGTCGGTCGTCCGAGCCGAGGGCTACGAGGAGGCCGTGCGGCTGGTGAACGACAACCCGTACGGCAACGGCGTCGCGATCTTCACGCGCGACGGCGGGGCGGCGCGGCAGTTCCTGTTCGAGGTGAGCGCGGGGATGGTCGGCGTCAACGTCCCGATCCCCGTCCCGGTCGCCTACTACTCGTTCGGCGGGTGGAAGTCGTCGCTGTTCGGCGACCATCACATGTACGGGCCCGAGGGCGTGCAGTTCTACACGCGCGGCAAGGTCGTCACGCAGCGGTGGCCCGATCCGGCGACCAGCCGGGTCGACCTGGGCTTCCCCCGCACCCGGTAGCGCTCAGATCCGGTCGGCGAACGCGACCGTGCCCGCGGGTGGGCGCAGGCAGTGGTCGAGGTGCATCGACCGGTTGTAGGTGCCCACGTGTAGGAGCGCCACCACGTCGCCCTCCCGGAGCTCGGGGAGGGCGACGTCCTCGCCCCACACGTCGTCGCCCTCGTTGATGTTCCCGGCGACGGTGTACCCGCGCAGTCGCTGTCCGTCCGCCGCAGCACAGGCGACGATCGGCAGGACCGAGCCGTAGATGAACCGCTCGGGCGCGACGTTGTAGCCGGCGTCGAGCCCCGCGAACGCCGTCCCGTCGCGCTCGTCGCGTGTGACGACCTCGGCCAGCAGGACGGCCGACTCCTTGCACAGGTAGTCGCCCGGCTCGCAGCCGATCGCGACCCCGAGCGGCCACAGGTGTCGGGCCAGCAGACCGGCATAGGCGTCGAC
>JBOGVL010000396.1:0-2377 GCA_050692535.1 Actinomycetota bacterium
CGCACGGATCGCGGACGGCGAGCGCGCCGGCGTCGGCGGCGCCGTTCGCGAGCTCCACGCCGATGAGCGCGCCCGCCCCGACGAGGAGCGCGACGAGCGCCGCGATCGCGACCGGGCGGCCGCTCACGGCTCCCATCGCCTCCGGAACGCGAGCACCGGGACGAGGGCGAGCGCCGCGAGCAGCGCGCAGAACAGGAACGACCGGCGGAAGCCTCGCGTGACGGTCACCGTGACCGACTCGACGAGCCGCTCCCGCACCAGCCGGACGGCGGGGTCGGTCGCCGCGCCGTGCTCCTCGAACGGCGCCGAGAGGTCGGGGATCTCGCCCCTCGGAGCCCGGTCGAGGGCGTCGCGGATGTCGAGCGCGAGCGGGATCTTGGTGGTCGCCGGGATCTCGCCGTCGATGATGACCGCGGTCCCGTTCAGCTTCGCGACGCCCGAGGCGGCCGTGAGGTCGTTCGCGAGGATCGGTGCCACGACCGCGAGCGCGAGGACGAGGCCGAGGTGGCGAACTCCGACCGTGAACGTCGCCCGGCGGCCCACCCCGCCCTCGCCGGCGAGCACCGCATGTGTGAGGCCGGGCACCGACAGGCCGAGCCCGAACCCGCAGAGGGCGAACGACGCGAGCGCGTAGCCGAGGTCGCTCGACGGCAGGAGGGCGAGCCCGACGAGCCCCGCGGCGAGCAGAACCGCGCCGCCGCCGACGGCGAGGACGACCGGCAGCCGTGTGGCGATCGGCCGAGCGAGCAGCGCGGCCGCCGGGATGAGGCTCACGATCAGCGCGCCCTCGATCGGCGAGTGGCCGAAGACGTCCACCACGAGCAGGACGCCGAGGAAGAGGGCCCCGACGAGGGCCCCGAAGACGAACGCGAGGCCGACGTTCGCGGGCACCGTCCGCCACAGGCCCGGCGTCCACCCCTCCTCGAGGGTCGCCGCGACGTGCGATCCGAACGTCGCGAGCAGCGCCACGCCGGCGATGGGCGCCTGGGCGACGAAGATCGCTCGCCAGTCGAACGCCTGCGTGAGCACCCCGCCGAGCGCCGGGCCCAGCGCAGCGCCGAACGTCCCCGCCATCGTCCAGACCGCGACCCCGCGCGCCGTCGAGCCCGTGAGCGCGCCGAGGACCGGCAGCGACCCCGCGAGCAGCAGGGCCGCCCCGAGTCCCTGCACGGAGCGCCCCGCGACGAGCACCGGGAGCGTGTCCGCGATCGCGCAGGCGATCGACGCCGCGAGGAACACGATCGAGCCCGCGCCCAGCAGCACGTCGGCACGCACCCGGTGCACCGCCAGGACGAGCGCGAGCGCGGCGACGGCGACGACGAGGTTGTAGGAGGTGATCACCCATGCGACGCCCTCGATCGTCGTGTCGAAGGTCGCGTAGAGCTCGGGGAGCGCGAGCACGACGATCGAGGAGTCGGCGAACGCGACGGCGACGGCGATCGCGACCGCCACGAGGAGCAGCGTCCTCCGGGTCGAGCGCCGAGTGACCGTCGGGTCCATACGGCGCAAGTATGTCGGTCGACACGAGCCGGGGCGGCATCGAGACACGAGGTTAGAGTCTCGCGATCCGACGGGAGGAGGCGTCCATGTGCCACGAGACGACCGCTCGTCCGCCGTTGCCGCCGATCGGCGGAGGAGCCGGGGTCGCGCGCAGCGAGCCGCTCGTCCTCGAGGCGGCCGACGGGAACCGCCTCCGCGCGTTCACCGCAACGGCCATCGACCCCGAGGCGGCGGGGATCGTGATCCTGCCGGACGTCCGCGGGCTCCACCCGTTCTACGAGCGGCTCGCGGTCCGGTTCGCCGAAGTCGGGATCCACGCGACGGCGATCGACTACTTCGGGCGCACGGCGGGGACCGGCGAGCGCGACGAGGAATTCGACTTCAAGGCTCACGTGCCGCGCGTCACCACGGAGGGCCTGAGGGCCGACGTGGCCGCGGCGCTCGCACACACGCGATCGGACGCGGGCGGACCGGCCGCGCGCGTCTTCACCGTGGGATTCTGCCTGGGCGGTCGTCACTCGTTCAATCAGGCGGCCGATCAGGAGCTCGACGGCGTGATCGGCTTCTACGGCGGCCCGCAGGGCCGCGGCCCGGACGACGATCTCGCGCCGGTGCGGCTCGCGCCCGGCTACCGGTGCCCGGTCCTCGGCATCTTCGGAGGCGCGGACGAGGGCATCCCGTTGCAGGAGATCGAGCGGTTCCGTCGGACCCTGGCGGAGGCGGGCGTCCCCAACGAGATGGTGGTGTACGAGGGCGCGCCGCACTCGTTCTTCGACCGGACGTTCGAGGAGCATCGGGAGGCGTGCGACGACGCGTGGCGAAGGATCCTGACCTTCGTCCGCCCGAAGCCGAGCTGACCGACCAGACGAGAAGAGGG
>JBOGVL010000397.1:0-2355 GCA_050692535.1 Actinomycetota bacterium
GCGGATCGGCTCCCTCCGCGGCATCGGCCCCTGGAGCGTCGCCGAAGTGGCGCGGACGGCCCTGGGGGACGCCGACGCCGTGTCCGTCGGCGACTTCCACGTGCCCAACCTCGTCGCGTGGGCGCTGGCGCGGGAGGCGCGCGGCACCGACGAGCGCATGCTCGAGCTCCTCGAGCCGTACCGGCCGCACCGGGGCCGCGTCCAGCTCCTCCTCGAGGCGAGCGGGATCCGGGCGCCGGCGTTCGGTCCCCGGACCGAGGTCCGCGCGATCGACCGGCTCTAGACCGGAGCGCCCTCGAGCGGGCTCGTGCAGTTCGGGCAGCGCGTCGCGTCGGCCGCGACGTCGGTCTTGCAGAACGGGCAGGCCTTAGTCGTCGCGGCCTTCGGCCCGGTGATCCGGTTGGACGCCCTGACGATCAGGAACATCGCGACGGCCACGATCAGGAAGGTGATCACCGCGTTCAGGAAGTTGCCGTACGTGATCGCGCCCTCACCGACATCGATCTTCAGTCGGCTGAAGTCCGGCTGCCCGAAGATCGCGCCGATCATCGGCGTGATGATGTCCGCGACGAACGAGGACACGACGGCGGAGAACGCCAACGCCATGACCAGCGCGACGGCGATCTCGATGAGATTGCCCCGCATGAGGAAGGCCTTGAACTCCTTCAGCATGCCGACCTCGCTCCTCGTCCTTCGCCCGACCCGCGCCCAGACCACTTCCCTCGCACGGCCGCCGCAAACCCCGATCGTGGTTTGCCCCGGGGCTCGGGCGTCGCGATCAGGTCGCCGCCTCCGGAGGAAGGACGGCGTCGGCCTCCATCTCGACCACCCATCGGGGATCGAGGAAGCCGGCGACGACGACCATCGTGCTCGCGGGGCGGACCTCCGCGAACACCTCGCCGTGCGCGCGCCCCACCTCTTCCCAGTCCTCGGCCCGGGTCAGGAAGGTCCGCGTCCGGACCACGTGCTCCGGGCCCGCTCCGGCCTCCTCGAGCGCACCCGCGATGATCTCGAGCACGCGCCTCGCCTGGCCGTACGCGTCGGACGGCGGCTCGGCCCCGCCCGGCATGACCGGCGCGGTCCCCGCGACCGAGACGTGATGGCCGGCGACCAGGGCGCGCGAGAACCCGATCCTCGGTTCGTACGGCGACCCGGACGAGATCCGTCGACGCTCCATCTCACCCCTCCTCGTGCTCGTAGAAGACTCGCTCCATCGCACGGCGGGCGCGGCGGGTGATCCGCCGGTACTCCTCGAGGAAGGTCTGCCGCGGGTACTCCTCGAACCCGAGGCGTCGCGCGAGCGCGAGCTGCTCCTCCGGCGCGGGCGGGATCGACTCGGCGTGCACGCGGCGGTCGACCTCCAGGGCGTTCTTTACGTCCGACAGGAACACGAATGCCTCGCCCAGCGCCACCGCCGCGCCGCCCTCGATCAGCCGGGCCTCGGCGAGCCGCTCGATCGCGTCGAGCGTCCGCCGGGTCCGGATCTCGGGGCGGGCGCCCCCGGCCCGCATGAGCGACAGCTCGACCGCGAACTGCACGTCCGCCAGCGAGCCGTACCCCAGCTTGAAGTGGAACCGCCCGGCCTCGGGGGGCTTGACGCGCTCGCGCTCGATCCGCTCCCGCATGCGCCGGATCTCGACCGCGCGCTCGACCGGGAGGTAGTCCGGGTACGCGAAGTCCTCGGCCATCGAGCAGAACCGTCGGCCGAGCGCCTCGTCGCCCGCCACGAAGCGGGCGCGCGTGAGTGACTGGAACTCCCACGTCTCGGCGTACCGCTCCCAGTACTCCAGATACGCGGCGAACGACTTCGCCAGGGGGCCGCTGCGGCCCTCCGGCCGGAGGTCCGCGTCGGGTTCCCACCCGGCGGACCGGATCCCCGCGATCACGCGTTCGGCCACCTCCACCCCGCGACGGAACACGTCCGGACCCTCTCCCTCGTAGACGAACAGCAGGTCGAGGTCCGACGCGAAGTTGAGCTCCTGCGCCCCGAGCTTGCCGAGCCCGATCGCGGCGAAGGGGAGGCCGGCGCCCGCCGCCGCGCAGGCCCCGGTCACGACCCGATCGGCGACGGCGGCGATCGCGAGGCCGGTCTCCTTGGGCTGGAGCTCGCGGCTCGCGTAGCGGGCCACGACGCTCGCCATCGCGGCCTGCACGTCGGCGGGCTCCGCGCCGTCCTCGAGGGCGCGGATGCGCGCGGGCGCCGCGACGAGGAGATCCGTCGCGAACGAGCTCGCGGAGACGAGGTGCCCGAGCCGGCGCGCCGCCGGCGGGTCGCTCGCCAGCGCGTCGGCCAGCGCCCGGTCCGGGCCGATCGCCGCCGCGATGCGCTCGAGGCGGACGAGCGCCGCGTCCGGG
>JBOGVL010000398.1:0-2354 GCA_050692535.1 Actinomycetota bacterium
GGTGAACACGCGGCCCGGCCGCTCGCCGAGGTAGCGCAGCAGCTCGAACTCCTTGTACGTGAGGTCGAGCGAGCGGCCCTGCACCGTGACCCGGTAGGCGTCGGTGTCGAGCGTGAGCGCCCCGAGCCGCACCGTGCTCGCCTCGTCGGCGCCGGAACGGCGGCGGAGCATCGCCAGGCGCAGCCGGATCTCCGCCGAAGGGGCCCCGGGCGTCAGCAGGTCGTCGGCGACCTCCTCCCATCGGAATCGGTCCAGGTCGCGCCGCTCCGCGACGACGACCACGGGGACTCGGGCCGGCCATTCGTGCATCGCCCGCAGGACCGCGTACCCCTGTCCGGGATTCTCGGCGGCGTCGACGAGGACGACCTCGGGGTCGAGCGCGAAGGCGTCGAGCAGCGCCGCGACCGACAGGTGCTCGATCTTGGTATCGAGCGGGAGCTCGCCGAGCGCGGGCAGCACCTCCTCGGCGGACCGGTCCGTGAGCAGCACGATCGGGTTCACGACCTCACGGAGGGTACCGGGTGAACGCCCGCGACGATAGCCTCGACGCCGATGGCCGTCGTCCGGGTCCGCCTGTTCGCCGCGCTCCGCGACCTCGCGGGCGCGAGCGAGGTCGAGGTCGAGGGCGCCACCGTCGCCGACGTCGTCGACGGCCTCGCTGCGCGTTTCGGCGAGCGCTTCGACCGGGTCGCGCGGGCCGGCTCCGTCGTCGTCGACGGGGAGCGCGCATCGCCGGACACCCACCTCTCGGGTGGCGAGCAGGTGGCCCTGCTGCCTCCCGTCTCGGGGGGTTGAACCGGGAGGGAACGGCCGGTTCACGCTTTTGTCATACTGAGTCGCCTCCATGCGCTTCCAGCGGCTCCTCCTCATCGTCAACCCGGTCGCGCGGACCTACTCGAAGGCGACCCTCGCCGTCATCGAGAAGGCGCTGTCGGCGGACTTCAAGCTGGAGGTCGCCGAGACGAAGGAGCGGGGACACGCCTCGGAGCTCGCCGTCCAGGCCGCGCTCGACGGCGTCGACCTCGTGGTCGTCTTCTCCGGCGACGGCACGGTCAACGAGGTCGTGAACGCGCTCGCCGGCACCGAGACGGCGATCGCGGCCATCCCCGGCGGCGCGACGAACGTCTTCGTCCGTGCGCTGGGACTCCCGCTCGACGCGGTCGAGGCGACCGGCACGTTGATCGCCAAGGCCCTGGACGATCACGCCTTCAAGCTCTCGCTCGGGCGGGCGGACGGACGGTACTTCGCGGTCAACTGCGGCGCCGGCGTCGACGCCGCGGCGATGCGCCGGATCGACTCGAAGTACCCACGAACCAAGTCGAAGTTCGACCGCGTCGCGTTCCGGGCGGTGGCGTGGGAGCTGCTGGTGGGGTACGCGGGCCGGATGGCGGATCTTGAGGTCCGGATCGACGACGCCGAGCCCATCCCGTCGCTCTCGGTCATGGTCGGGCGAACCGATCCCTACACCTACTACAAGGACCGGCCGATCCGGATGACGCCGGAGGCGACGCTCGACGGGGGACTCGACGTGCTCTCGGTGCGCAAGCTCCGCCGCCGAAGCGTCCCGAGGATCGCGTGGCAGGTGTTCGGCTCCGCACGTCACGTGCACGGACGGGACATCGACTACGTGCACGACGCCTCGCACGTGCTGGTCACGTCCGCGAAGCCCTTCCCCGTGCAGGTCGACGGGGACTCGCTCGGCGACCATCGCCGGCTCGAGGTCGACCTCGCGAGGTCCTCTGGGTGGTCGGCTAACCGGCGCCCAGCTCGGCGCCGGCCTCCCGCTGCTGGATCCCGCACTCCCACTTGGACAGGCCGGCCCACCGTCCGGCGCGTTCGGGCTCGCCGGCGAACTGCATCCGCGTGCAGGGCGCGCACCCGATCGAGGCGTACCCGAGGTCGTAGAGCGAGTTGTGCGGAAGGTCGTGCTCCTTCAGGTAGGCCCACGTGTCCCGCCGGCTCCAGTTGGCGACGGGGTTGACCTTCACGATCCACCGGCCCGGCTCCAGCTCGTATCGGTCGACGAACGGGCTCGCCGCCCGCGTGGGCGAGGAGTCGCGCCGGAACGCGGTGACCCACGCGTCGAGCCCCCGGAGCGCCTCCAGCATCGGCCGCACCTTGTTGATCTCACAGCACCGATCGGGCTCGCGCTCGTAGAGCCGCGGGCCGAAGGCCTCGGCCTGGGACTGGACGGTGTACTCGCCGACGAGATCGATCACTTCCAGGCCGAGCCGCTCCGCGAGCTGGGCCTTGAACGCCAGCGTCTCGGCGAAGTGGAAGCCGGTCTCGAGGAACAACACCGGGACGCCGGGGCGAACCTGCTTCGCCATGTGCATCACACACGTCCCCTCGGC
>JBOGVL010000399.1:0-2343 GCA_050692535.1 Actinomycetota bacterium
GTTCCACGTCAGGTCCCAGTCCTCGCGGTCGACCTCCGTGCTGGCGGTGAAGGCGGCCACCACCGGCCCTTCTGCGCCCTGGGGTCCGTGGCCGAACCCGAGGAACTCGGCGTCGAGCACGACCTCGTTCGTGATGTTCTTGATCGTGAGGTCGCCAACAAGCTGGAAGGCGTTCCCGCCCGTCGGCCTGATCTCCCGGCTCCGGAACGTCATCTTCGGGTGGTTCTCGACGTCGAAGAAGTCGCCACTGCGCAGGTGGTCGTCCCGCATATCCGTCTTCGTCTCGACGCTCGCGAGATCGACCTCGACCTCGACGGAGGAGTCCTCCGGACGCTCGCCGATGACCACCTTGCCCTCGAAGTCGTTGAAGCGACCCCGGACCTTCGTCAGCATGTGCCGGGCGACGAACCCGATGGTGGTGTGGGCCTTGTCGAACGCCCAGGTCCCCGCCGGCGGGAGCTCCACCCCGTCGATCACCCGTCTCGTCTCGGTCTGCGACACCGCGCCCTCCTTCTCCCGGCCGCCCGGTCGGGGCGGCACACTCCCATTTCAGGAGTAAATAACCGGACGGGAGCGTTGCCTATTCCGGGGAGCATGGACGAGACCGCGAGGGATCGGGCGGTAGCATCCGGGTCCGTGAGCACACGGGACGAGGACCCGGTCTGCGAGCACTTCCAGCGAGCCGCCGAGATCATCGGCCGCCGTTGGAACCCGCAGCTCGTCCGCGTCCTCCTCACCGGCCCGGCACGCTACCGCGACCTGAAGGCGGCCATCCCGGCGATCTCCGACCACCTGCTGTCCCGCCGCCTGAAGGAGCTCGAGGCGGAGGGGATCATCCGGCGACGGGTCGACGGCGGCGGCCCCGTCCGGGTCGAGTACGCCCTCACGGATGCCGGCGAGGGGCTCGCCGAAGCGATCGCGGCCCTCGGCGAATGGGCCGAGCGGTTCGCACGAAGGGCCCCGGCCGGGGCCTGAGCCTCAGTATCCGGCCGGCGGCCGCTCCATCGTCCGCTCCGCGTCCGCGGACCGAACCCGAACTTCTCGTACAGCCCGTGCGCGTCCCGGGTCTTCAGGTACCACGCCAGATCCCGGTGCGGACCCCGCTCGACCGCCTCCCGTACGAGCTCGACCCCGAGGCCGCGGCCCCGATGTTCGGGCAGCACGTAGACGTCGAACAGGAACGCGAACCTCTCGCCGTCGGACTCGACGCGAGAGAAACCGACCTGACGGCCTCCGTGGTAGAGCCCGACGACGCGTGCCGCCCGGGCGATGAGGCCCTGCATCGTGTCGTACGGCCGGCCGGTCGCCCAGTACGACGTCGTGATGACCGCGTGCACGGCGTCCACGTCGACGCGGTCACGGTCGTCGTCGAGCTCGTAGCCGTCCCCGAGCTCGCGCCGCATCCCCGCGATTAGGCGACGGCGGCGTCGGCGAGCGCGAGGGCCTCGTCGATGATGCCGAAACCCTCGGCGAGCTGCTCCTCGGTGGTGCAGAGCGGAGGGTTCGTCATGATCCCGTTCCACCTGACCATCGTGAAGAGGCCGCGCTCGTCCAGGTGCCTGCCGATCGCCTTCATCTCGTCGCTCGTGCCGTTGAACGGCGCGAGCGGCTCCATCGTCTCGCGGCTGCGGACCAGCTCGAGGATCCCGAACATCCCGATGTTGCGGACGAGCCCCACGCTCGGGTGCTTCTCGTGGAGCTCCTGATGGTGGCGCGCCATCGCGTCGCCCATCTTCCGGGCGTGCTCGAGCAGGCCGTCCTCCTCGTAGACGCGGATCGTCGCCAGCGCCGCGGCCAGGGCGAGTGGGTGCGAGTTGTAGGTGAGGCCTCCCCAGAACACGTGGTCGTCGAAGAACCGGTAGACGTCCGGGCGCAGGCCGACCGCGCCGAGCGGGACCGCGCTCGAGGTGAGCCCCTTCGCCATCGTGAGGATGTCCGGGACCACCCCCCAGTGGTTCACGGCGAACCACTCGCCGGTGCGTCCGAACCCGGACATGATCTCGTCGGCGATCAGCAGGATTCCGTGGCGGTCGCAGAGCTCGCGAACCCCTTGGAGGTAGCCATCGGGCGGGATCAGGATCCCGTTGGTCCCCGTGACCGGCTCGAGGATGAACGCCGCGATCGAGTCCGGCCCCTCGAGCTGGATCGTCTCGTCCAGATAGGCGAGCGCCGTCTCCGCGTCGTCGGTGCCGCGCCGGGTCCCGTGGTAGGGATCGAGGACGTGCACGACGCCCGGCATGCCGGGCTCGTTGCCCCAACGCCGAGGGTCCCCGGTGAGCGTGATCGTCGCGTACGTCGCGCCGTGGTACGAGCGGTACCGGGCGAGGATCTTGTCACGGCCCG
>JBOGVL010000400.1:0-2340 GCA_050692535.1 Actinomycetota bacterium
GTTCAGAGCCAACCGGAGTTCCGGCGCCAGCCTTGGCTAGCGCCACAGCCACGTCTTGGTCGATCTCCCCGAAATGCTCTGCCACAGATTCAGCGTCTGCAACGAGCTCCGCTGAGAAGAGATGTCCGAGTGCCTCCACGTGGCGAGCGCCAACGCGTCCAACGACATCGAGAGCAGCATGACGTAGTTCGGGAGTCCGGAGCGCCGCGGGATGCCCCAGCGATTTCGTCACGAGTGACTCGTTCTTAGCCTCAGTCCTAGCCGTAGCACGCCTGCCAAATGCCCAGGCTCAAGCGGAGATGTCCTGGACGAGCTAGCGCGGGGGATCGCGCGCGTCGGTGAGAACACGGCGGTAGGTCCGCTCACGCCACGTCACAACCTGACAGCCGAGGAACGCGAGGTGGGGGTCGCGCTGAACCTCGTTCTCGAGGCGATATCTCGGCGTGCCCAAGAGGCCGCCGAGAGCCGGGACCGGGCGTGGGAGGGCCTCACTGAAGCGGAGACGATCGTGCAGAACGAGCTCTCCCGGTGGGGGCTGATCCCGGTCGCACCTGCTCACGTTGAGTTCCACCGACGCTTGGAAGAGCGTGATCCCAAGGACTCCCAGTATGAGTAGGGCCTCTCAGCGGGACCCCCCCTGGCGGGCCATGGACCGCTTGCCATAGAGACAACGTAGGTAAGACAGATGCGCACGGACGCGTTCCGAGGTTCGGGTCGAAGGTCGACTGCCCGTAACTCCGGGGCGATGATCCTTGCGCTCTCGCTCGTCCTCGGCGCCGGCTGCTCGTCCGACGGCGAGGGTGAGCGGTCCGCGAGCGCCGCACCGACAACAACAGTCGCCGGCGTGGAGCTCTATCCCATCCCGACGGCGGTGGCCAAGGCCTGCCGGGCGCTGTACGAGCGAGCAAGCACGCCGATCCTGTGCCCGGGCCAGCTGCCGCGACCAAGCCGCGACAGCGCCTCGAGGGCGCCTCCGCCTGAGACCTACAGCGTCTCCGGGATCAGCGGCCACGATGTCGCCGCCGCGACCGGCCAATCCGACTCACCCACGGGCGTCAACATCTCCTACTCGGCGGAGACGTCGAACCCGCGCATGGACCGCCCCGAGCGCTTCCTGCACTTCGACGTGCAGACCCGCGATGCGCAGCAGGACGAGCTACCGCCGGATACTCGTCCCGCATCACTCGGGGGCAAGCGCGGCGAGCTCGCCGCCGCGAGCAGCCGCAACTACGCGGACGAGCCCTACTTCGCGAACCACGTCCGCTTCTTCTGGACAGAAGGCGACACGCGCTACGCGGCCACCCTGCACAACTTCGGCCCCGGGACGCGGGCGGTCCTCGGGGCGCTCGTCGCCGACCTCCGGCCTGCGAACCAGCTCCCCGCCGATCCACCGACGGTCTCAGAGGGAGTCGATGTCTTCACGGTGCCCGTCTCGGCGCCGGTCGCTGTCGCCGTGGAGGGCCAATCGGTATGGGTCGCCGGCAGGGGCGGTTTCGGAAACCGGCGCGACCCTGACGCCGTACGCGGAGCGTCCCTCGCCGAGCTCGCCGCTGAGACGGGGGAGGCGGTGGAAGAGCCGATCCGGATCTCCCGACTGCTCGGACCCTCGGCTCTCGCCGTCGACGACGAGCTGTGGGTGGCGTTCTTTGCGTTCGGGAGGAACGACGCGTTGTTCCGACTCCAGCCCGGCGAGCGCAGGCTGACCCCCTTCGAGGCGGCGGGGCCCGAGCTGACGGGCGTCTCGCTGGCGCGCGGCGCCGTCTGGGCGCTGGACCGCGGAGGGTGGCCGAGAGACCGCCACTATCGCGGTGGGGTTGTTCAGAGGATCGACCCGACCGGCGAGCGCGTCGTCGTGAGGGTGCGAGTCGGCCGATCTCCGGCGGGGATCGCGGCCGGCGAAGGTTCAGTGTGGGCCACGAACAACCTTGACGACACCGTGAGCCGGATCGACCCGACGAGGAATCGGGTGACGGCGACTATTACGGTTGGAGGCGGGCCGACGGGCGTGGCCGTGGGCTACGGCGCCATCTGGGTTGCGAACCACGACGAGGGCACGGTGAGCCGAATCGATCCGCGGACCGATCGGGTGACGGAGACTGTTTCGGTGGGTCGCGGGCCTCGTGGGGTCGCCACAGGTGCAGGCAGCGTGTGGGTGACGAACAACCTCGACGACACCGTGAGCCGGATTGATCCGGGCGCCGACGCGGTTACCGAGACGATTCAGGTGGCCGCCGGGCCGTCCGGCATCGCGACCGGCGACGACGCGATCTGGGTGGCGAGCACCCACGATCGCGCCGTCTCGCGCATCGAGCCGTGACGCCGTCGGCTATTCGTCAGGAT
>JBOGVL010000401.1:0-2337 GCA_050692535.1 Actinomycetota bacterium
GTCGGCGGCGCGAATCACGCACGAGATCCGGATCGACGACGTCGAGATCATGTCGATGTTGATGCCCTCGGCGGCGAGGGCGTCGAACATCTCGGCGGCGACCCCCGGATTGCTCTTCATTCCCGCGCCCACCAGCGAGAGCTTGGCGATCCCGTCGTCGGTCGAGAACCGCACGGCGCCGATGTCGCTGACGATGCCGCGCATCACGCCGTCCAGCCGCGCGAGCTCCTCGCGCGGCACGGTGAAGGAGACGTCGGTGCGGTCGGCCCGGGAGACGTTCTGGACGATCATGTCGACGTGGACGCCCTCGGCCGCGATGGCCTTGAAGATCGCGGCGGCGACCCCGGGACGATCCGGGACCTCCTCGAGCGTGACCTTGGCCTCCTCGCCGTCCACGGCCACGCCCCGGATCAGGGCCTGCTCGAGCATCGCGATCTGGTCCTCCTCCAGCACCCACGTGCCCTCGGTCTCGAGGTGCGCGTGACGCACGTGGAGCCGCACGTTGTGGCGTCGAGCGTACTCGACGGACCGCAGCTGGAGGACTCGGGCCCCGCACGCCGAGAGCTCGAGCATCTCCTCGAACGAGATGCGGTCCAGCTTGCGGGCCAGCGGCTCCAGGCGAGGATCGGCGGTGAAGACGCCCTCGACGTCCGAGTAGATCTCGCAGACGTCGGCGCCGAGGGCCGCGGCCATGGCGACGGCCGTCATGTCGGAGCCGCCGCGCCCGAGGGTCGTGATGTCGTAGTTGGTCGACAGGCCCTGGAAGCCGGCGAGGATGACGACGTTGCCCGCCTCCAGCGACTCGCGGATCCGTCCGGGCCGGATGTCCACGATCCGCGCCTTGCCGTGCTGTGTGTCCGTGATGATCCCCGCCTGCGAACCCGTGTAGGAGGCGGCCTTGCATCCGCGGGCGTTGACCGCGATGGCCAGGAGCGACATCGCGATGCGCTCGCCGGCCGTGAGGAGCATGTCGAGCTCGCGCGGCTCGGGGATCGGGGCGATCGCGGTCGCGAGCCCGACGAGGTCGTCGGTCGTGTCGCCCATCGCCGAGACGACCGCGACGACGTCGTTGCCGGCCTCGCGGGTCCGCACGACCCGGTCGGCGACCCCCTGGATCCGCACGGCGTCACCGACCGACGTGCCGCCGTATTTCTGCACGACGATGGGCATGGCCGAAGGGTAACAGCGGGGTTCGGACGGGCCGGGAACCGGCGTCAGAGGAGCAGCGAGCGTCGCAGGAAGTCGAGCTGGATCCGCAGGAGGTTCTCCGCCACGGCATCGGATCGCGCGAGGTGGGTGGCGTTGGGGATCAGGACGAGCTCGTGGGGCCGCCCCGCCTCGAACATCGCCGCCGACAGCCGGAGCGTGTGCGTCACGAAGACGTTGTCGTCGGCGAGCCCGTGGATCAGGAGGGCCGGCCGCTCGAGCTTGGGGGCGTCGGGCAGGATCGAGCTTCGCCGGTAGGCCTCCGGGTGCTGGTCGGGGTGACCGAGGTACCGCTCGGTGTAGTAGGTGTCGTAGAAGCGTTGGTCGGTCACCGGCGCGCCGATGATCGCGGCATGGAAGACGTCGGGACGGCGAAGGATCGCCATCCCCGCGAGCAGCCCGCCGAACGACCACCCGCGGATCCCGACCCGCGCGAGATCGAGGAACCCCAGGAGCTCGGCGGCCGAGTGGAGCCCGTCCACCTGGTCCTCCAGCGAGACGGTGAAGTCGAACTTCATCTGCCGGTCCCAGGCCGGGCCGCGCCCGTCGACGCCGCGGCCGTCCACCACCAGCACGGCGAACCCGTGGTCGGCGAACCACTGCGACGCGAGGTATCCACCGCCGGCCTTCAGGACGCGGGCGCCGTGCGGCCCGCCGTAGGGGTCCATCAGCACCGGAAGGGGCGCGTCGGGATCCCGGCCGTCCGGGAGCAGGAGGGCCGCGCGCAGCCGGCGCTCGCCCAGGGTGAGGAACCGTGGCTTCGGGTCGACGGCCGGCGTCTCGGCCAGCAGCCGGATCTCGCCGGCCGGCGTGCCGCCGCGCAGGACGGTCGTCGTGGCGAGCGGCCGGTCGGCCGTCGCCGAGGTGACGACGTTCACGTCGCCGCCCCCGGCGCCCGAGTGAACGCCCGGGGCCTCGGTGACACGAACCGGTCCGTCGGCGTTCGACCAGCGCCAGACGTGGATCTCGGTCGGATCGTCCTCCGACGCGCGGAAGCGCACCCCGTCGTCCGCGTCGAGGATTCCGCGGACCTGCAGACCGGGCGGCGTGACCGGCTCGCCGTCGATCGTCAGGCGGTTCGTGTCCGCCTGCCGGTCGGCGACGACCTCGACGATGCGGCCGTCGTCGAGG
>JBOGVL010000402.1:0-2336 GCA_050692535.1 Actinomycetota bacterium
CGTCGCGGTGGCGGCAACGGTCGCCGCCGCCGCGATGCTCAAGTTGACGTTCGACTTCATGCGCGATCCGAGGTCGAACCGACTGTCGGTGGTACTCGTGGCGGTCGCGGTCGGCGTGGCCGGTGTCTTCTTCCTGTTCTGGGCGATGAACAAGCTCGTCGACCTGCTCCCGGAGCGGTACCGGGAGCGCGTCCGCCCGTACGTTTTCGTCGGGCCTGCCCTCGTCCTGCTGACGGTGTTCCTGATCTACCCCGTGTTCAACACCGTGCTGGTCAGTTTCCAGGACGCCAACTCGCAAGAGTTCGTGGGGGCCGAGAACTACCAGTTCGTGTTCACGAATCCGGACATGCTGACGGCCATTCGCAACACGGCCGGCTGGCTGATCCTCGTGCCGCTCGCCGGGGTGACCGTCGGGCTGGCCTTCGCCACGCTCGCCGACCGCCTCAGCCGAGGCGAGGCCGTCGCGAAGTCGTTCATCTTCCTGCCGCTGGCGATCTCCTTCGCCGGCGCCTCGATCACGTGGCAGCTGATCTACAGCTACCGGCCGCAGGGGTTCGGCAGCAACATCGGCCTGCTGAACGGGATCATGCTCGGCCTCGGCCAGGACCCGGTCCGGTGGCTCGAGTTGAAGCCGTGGAACAACCTGTTCCTCATGGTGATCATGGTGTGGATGCAGACCGGCTTCGCCATGGTCGTGCTCTCGGCGGCGATCAAGGCGATCCCCGACGAGATCATCGAGGCCGCCAGGATCGACGGTGCGACGGAATGGCAGGTCTTCCGAAGGATCATCATGCCCAGCATCCTGCCCACGATCGTCGTGGTGACCACGTACATGGTCATCAACGCGTTGAAGGTCTTCGACATCGTCTTCGTCCAGCCCGCCAGTGCCGAGGTGAACGGCACGGTGGTGGTGGCCGAACGCATGATCCGATGGTTCTTCCTGCTCGACCACAACGGGCGAGGCGCGGCCATCGCGGTGCTTCTGTTCATCGCGGTCGTCCCCGTGATGATCTGGAACCTGCGGCGGTTCCGCGAAGAGGAGGCGATCCGATGAGCGCCGTCCCCGTCCCCGTCCCGGCGCCGGATCCCGCCATCGCCGCCCCGGCCGACGCCGAGGCCCCCGGCGCGGTCCGCAAGGGGGGGTGGTTCGTCCGGATCACGATCCTCGTGATCGTCCTCCTCTGGAGCATTCCGACCCTGGGCGTGCTCATCACGTCGTTCCGGACGGAGGACGCCGTCAACACCACCGGGTGGTGGACGGTCTTCGCACACCCGTTCGAGGCCGCCCAGTGGACGATCGAGAACTACAGCGAGGCGCTGGACGCCGGCGGCTTCGCCAGCGCGTTCCTGAACAGCCTCGCCGTCACGCTGCCCGCGACCGTGATCCCGATCACGATCGCGGCCTTCGCGGCCTACGCGTTCGCGTGGATGACCTTCCCCGGTCGCTTCGTCATGTTCGTCGCCGTGGTCGGCTTGCTGGTCGTTCCGCTGCAAATGGCGCTGATCCCCATCCTGCGCCTGTACACGAGCGGGGTGACGCTGTTCGGCGTGCAGGTGATCCCCGACCTGGATCTGAACGAATCGTTCCTCGGCATCTGGCTGGCGCATACGGCATTCGGGCTGCCGCTCGCGACGTACCTGCTCCGCAACTACATCGGGTCGCTGCCCTCGTCGATCATCGAGTCCGCAAAGATCGACGGCGCGGATCACTTCACGATCTTCTGGCGACTGATCGTTCCTCTGTCCGTGCCCGCGCTGGCGGCGTTCGCGATCTTCCAGTTCATGTGGGTCTGGAACGACCTCCTCATCGCGTACGTGTTCCTCGGCGGGGCCGGTGAGAATCGTGTGTTGACGGTCGCGCTCCGCAACCTCGTTGGGACTCGCGGCGAGAACTGGCACCTCCTCACGGCGGCCGCGTTCATCTCGATGTCGCTGCCGCTCATCGTGTTCTTCTCGATGCAGAAATACTTCGTGCGGGGACTCACCGCGGGCTCGGTCAAGGGATGAGCGTGGCCCGGGCGCATCGATCCGCGCTGGCAGGAGCCGAGCCGCTCCCCGCGCCCCGCAAGTGGCGCGCGATCACGCTTGCGACGCTGGTGCTGGCGCCGGCGTACTGGTCGATCATGGCCGGGCTCGTCGCGATCGCCTCCGACGAGGCGCGCGCGCCGAACGCCGGACCCTTCATTGCCTTCGGCCTGTCCCTGATTCCCTTCGTCTTCGTGGCCCTGGCCTTCCTGTCGGAGCACCCCCGGGCGCCGGGGGCCGTCGTGAAGGCGATGCTGCTGTGTCTGGTAGTCGGCATCCCGGTGTCAGCCCTGGCGGCCGACGCGGTGACG
>JBOGVL010000403.1:0-2333 GCA_050692535.1 Actinomycetota bacterium
GGCGAAGCCGACGGCGCTCGTGCCGGAGGCCATGGCGGGCGCCGACCTGCGGGCCGGTGGACGATTCGTCTTCGTGGGGCTCCGCGCGACGAAGAACTTCTATCCCGCGTACCTCGCGGACAACCTGGGTCAGGTCAAGCTGCCGTCGGGCGCACGCCTGGAGGCGAGGGCCGTCGAGCTCTCCGACCCGGGTGATGAGGCGGACCTGAGCCCGCTCGACTACGCGAGGCGGTTCGAGGACCCGAGGTTCCGCGACGACGTGGTGGCCGAGCTGCGTCCCCGGTTGCAGCCGGGGGAATCCGTCGGGCTCCCCGCGGTCCTCGGCCTCGACGCGCATCGCGCCGTGCTGCAGGCCCTGCGGGATCGCCTGGAGCGACCCGTGTTCGAGGTGCCCACGCTCCCCCCCTCGGTGCCGGGCATCCGCCTGTTCCGGGCGCTTCGTGAACGCCTGCGGGCGGTGGGCGTTCGGATCGTGCTCGGGCCCTCCGTGTTCGGCGCGGAGACGGGCGATGGAGCGGTGAGCGCCGTCCTCGTGCGGGGCGCTGCCAACCGGTCGACGGCCCACACCGCCCGTTCGTTCGTCCTGGCGACCGGCGGGTTCGCGACCGGGGCCATCCACGTCGACTCCTTCGGCGAGGTTCGGGAAGCGGTGTTCGGGCTGCCCGTGGCCGGCGTGCCGGCGTCCGATGCGCCTCGGTACCTGCCCGGCTACTTCGACGACCATCCCCTGGCTCGCGCCGGCCTCGCCGTGGACGGCCGGCTTCGGCCCGTCGACGCGGACGGCCGTGCGATGTTCGACAACCTGGTCGCGGTCGGCGCCGCGCTCGGCGGGGCGGAGCCCTGGCGTGAGCAGTCCGGCAACGGCCTCGCCCTCGCGACGGGCTTCGCGGCGGCATCGCAGATCGTGGAGGGAGCGACGTGACGGAGACGATGGACTGGGTCCGAGGCTCCCTCGATCACTGCGTCAAGTGCACGATCTGCGAGACCTTCTGCCCGGTCTCCAACGTCACGCCGCTGTTCCCGGGGCCGAAGTACGTCGGACCGCAAGCCGAGCGCTTCCGGACGGCCGAGGGCACACCCGACGCTTCCCTGGACTACTGCTCGGGATGCGGGATCTGCACCACCGTCTGCCCGCAGGGCGTCAAGGTCGCCGAGATCAACGCGCAGGCGAGGGCCCGGATGAAGGCCGAGCGCGGGGTGCCGCTCCGGGACCGCATCATCGCCCGCTCGAGCCTCCTCGGGAAGCTGGGGACGCCGGTCGCGCCGATCGCCAACCGCGTCCTCGCGAACCCCGGGTTCCGACGGCTCCTCGAACGCGGCCTTCGGATCCATCGTTCGGCGGCGATGCCGCGCTTCGCGGGCCGGACCTTCCGGTCGTGGGCACGGCGTCATCGACCGCTCGCGGGCGCGACCCGCGCCGTCGTCTACTTCCACGGTTGCAGCACGAACTACTACGAGCCCCGGCTCGGCGAGATGACCGTGGCGGTGCTCGAGCACAACGGGTTCCGGGTGCTCGTGCCCCGCCAGGACTGCTGCGGCCTGCCGCTCCAGTCGAACGGACTCATGGACGACGCCCGACGCTACGTCCGGAGGTTGACCCAGGCCCTCGTCCCCTACGCCCGCCGCGGCTACGACATCGTGGCCACCTCGACGAGCTGCGGGCTGATGCTGAAGCGCGAGGCCATGGAGATGCTCGATCTCGAGGACGACGAGGACCTGCGCGTCGTCTCGTCCCACCTGTACGACGTCTGCGAGTTCCTGCTCGACCTCCACGCCCGCGGCGAGCTGCGGACCGATCTCACGCCGCTGCCGATGACGGTGCCCTACCACGCGCCGTGCCAGCAGGCGGGCCACTGGATGGGCAAGCCGGCGCTGGACCTGTTCGCCCTGATCCCCGGGCTCCGGGTGCAGGAGAGCGACGCCGACTGCTGCGGCATCGCCGGGACCTACGGGTTGAAGGCGGAGAAGTACGACATCGCCATGGCCGTGGGCGCGCCCTTGTTCCACCAGGTCGAGGCGGCGCGGCCGGACCTGGCGGCCTGCGACAGCGAGACCTGTCGCTGGCAGATCGCCGCGGCCACCGGGGTTCCCGCCGTGCATCCGATCGAGGTGCTCTACCGGGCCTACGGCCTCGCCGGGTGACGGCGGCGAATCGCGATGAACGCCGGGCGTGGGTGAGGTCACGATGGTCGGCATCGTCCTCGTCTCGCACAGCCACCTGATCGCGGAGGGGGCCGCCGAGCTCGCGCGCCAGATGGGCGGCGAGGACGTCCGGATCGAGACCGCCGGCGGGCTCGACGAGCCCGACCACCCCAGCGGCACGGACGCGGTCC
>JBOGVL010000404.1:0-2332 GCA_050692535.1 Actinomycetota bacterium
CTTTTCGTGTGTCACGGCGCAACCCTCGCTCTCCGTGTCGGCAGGAGTTCCTCGTTGGGAGGAACTCTCCTCGTTGGGCGGAGCTCTCCGTGTCGGGAGGAGTTCTCCGCGTTGGGCGGTGGTCTCCTCCCGCAGTTGCCGCCGGTTGAAGGGCTCTCCTCCCCATGCGGACGGCAACATGCAAGGGGCCTGCGGCGGCGGGCCGGGCCATGCCCACCCTCCTCGGGCCCTCCTTCCTCAGGCCCTCCTCAGGCTCCCCCTTACGGGAGGACTTCTCCCCGTCGGGAGGAAGACTACGGGTGCAGTCACCTCCCCACACGCAGAAGTCCGCCCTCGGCGCAGTGTCGAGGGCGGACGGGATGCCGGGCGGGGGCCCGACGGGTGGGGACCGGATCAGCCCTTCACAGCGCCGGCGGCGAGGCCGGAGCGCCAGTACTTCTGCAGGGCGAAGAACAGCAGCACGAGCGGGATGACTCCGAGCAGGGCGCCGAGCATGACGGCACCCTTGTCGGGTGCGAAGTAGCTCACCATGCCGTAGAGGCCGAGGGTCACGGGCTTCAGATCCTGACTCGAGATCATCATGAGCGGCAGCAGGAAGTTGTTCCATGTCGCCACGAAGATGAACAGGAATATCGTCACCATCGCGGGGCCGAGCAGGCGCATCACGATCGTGAAGAAGATGCGTGCCTCGCCGGCGCCGTCGATCCGGGCGGCCTCCAGCAGCTCGGTCGGCACCGACGACTGGGCGTACACCATGCCGAGGAAGACGCCGAACGGAGACACGGCCGAGGGGATGATGATCGCCCACATGGTGTTGGTCAGCCCCAGCGCCTGGAACTCGATGTACAGCGGCACCGTCAGCAGGGCCACGGGAAGAAGGAGGCCGGCCATGATCACCCCGACGGCGAGCTTCTTGCCGGGGAACGCGAACTTCGCGATCGCGTAGCCTGCCATCACGGCGAACAGGGTGCCGATGACGCCCGCGCTCACCGAGTAGAGCATCGAGTTGCCGACCCAGCGCCAGAACAGGCCCTGAGTCCAGTTCATCAGGCTGTCGTAGTTGGTGCCGAGGTTCCAGTCGGCGAACCAGAAGCCGAACGTCGAGGTCAGGTCGGTGTTGTTCTTGGTCGATGCGACGATCAGCCAATACACCGGCACCAGGAAGTAGAGCGTCGCCACGACCAGTGCGATGATGCCGAACACCCGCGTGAGCGGGCTCGGTGCGATGGAGGGCGGCGGAGCATCCGCATCGCGCGGACGGCGAGGGCGTCGACGCGTGGACGACTCCGTGGTGATGAGGCGCGTGGTGGTCATGCGTCGCCCTTTCGTCGCTGCAGCAGCGCGTAAACGATCGCGAGCACTCCGGCGATCAGAGCCATGAGGAGGGAGTAGGCGGATGCCGGGCCGCTGCCGGATGGCGAGATCTCGCCCATCATCGTGTTGTAGGTGAGCATCATGGGAGTGAAGTCCTTGCCCATCCACGAGTTCGCGGCCTGCAGCACGACCGGTTCGTTGAACAGCTGGATCGTGCCGATGATCGACAGCAGCACGGCGAGCAGAGCCGCTCCTCGCACCAGCGGCACCTTGATGCGCATGGAGATCTGGAAGCCGGAGGCCCCGTCGAGGCGGGCGGCCTCGTACAGGTCGCGTGGCACGGCCTGCAGCGCGGAGAGGAAGATGAGCATGTTGTAGCCCGTGTAGGTCCAGGTGGTCATGTTCGCCATCGAGAACAGGATCGTTCCCGGCGCCATGAGGTCGGTGCCTTCGGGCAGGAACGGCAGGAAGGGCGAGACCTCCGGTGTGTAGAGGTAGAGCCACATCATCGCCGCGATGATCCCGGGAACCGCGTAGGGGAGGAAGAAGGAGAGGCGGAAGAGCGTCGGGCGGCGCACGATGAACGAGTCCAGCAGCAGGGCGAGCCCGAGGGCCACGATGATCATCACCGGGATCTGCAGAGCGGCGTAGAGGACGACGCGTCCCATCCCGGTCCAGAACGCCCCGTTCGTCGCGGCCGTGACGAAGTTCTCGAGACCGACGAACGTGTCGACGAGCTCGCCTCCGCCGTAGAGACCGTCGCCAGCCGGCACCTGTGCGAAGAACGAGGACCGTACCGAGACGATGATCGGCACGAGGAAGACCACGATGAACAGCACGGCGAACGGTGCCATGAAGAGCCAGCCCGTGAGGCCCTCGCGCCGCGTGCCGAACCGGCGCCTCCGAATGGGATCCGCCGGGATGCGCGGCGTCGGCGCCGGCACCGCGCCCCGCGTTTCGGTCACTGTGACCATGGTGTCGCCTCTCGATCTATCAAGACGACGGCGGAGTGCACGAT
>JBOGVL010000405.1:0-2315 GCA_050692535.1 Actinomycetota bacterium
AGCCCCGCCTGCTCGACGACGAGCAGGTGCACCATCAAGCCCATCAGGTGCCGGGCCTTGTGCGAGCCCGACACGTTGCCGGTCTCGTCCTTGACCCAGACCTCACACCCCAGGAAGTCCGACAGGGGCTCACTGCGTCCCAGCGGCGTCTCGAGGAAGCCACGCCCCGCAACGCCGGCGATCGCCTTGTCGAGCTGCTCCACCAGGTGGACGTGGTCGTCGTCGCTCATCCCATGCGCTCGGCCCAGTTGATACGCATGGAACAGCTCCCGATACCGGACGAACGGGTTGGGATGGTCGTCGTCGGGAAATTCGACGTGGGTCGGGTCGAGCTCGCGGGTCATTACGTGGTCGACGTCGTCGGTGCCTGTGCCCGGACAGCGGAAGGGGTACGGCTCGTCCGCCGGAGCCACGCGGCCGCACCCCTCGCAGACGACGATCGTCGCCGGGCCGCCGGTCACGCGGCCTCGCTCAGGCCGGTGCGCGCGTTGAACGCGCGGATGGCCTCGTCCCACTCGGGGACCGATCCTCGGAGGCCGACCCAGAACGCCGGGTCGCGACGCGCGACGAAGTTCTCGACCGACACGCCCTGCTGCTCGACCCAGGTGAAGTAGCCGAGGTTGAAGACCCGCTCCCGGTCCTCCCGGGTCAGCCGCAGCACGTCGGCGGTCCCCGGATCCTGCAATGCCGTTTCGAACGTCTCGGCCGCCTCCCCCGCGCGGAACCCGTCGGGGAAGTCGCGGGCGATCACCTTCTCGACCTCGGTGCGGTACATCGCGGCGCCGTCGGTTGCGACCGTCACGACCACGTCCTCCTGACCCATCCCCATGAGCCGGGCGGTCTTGATCGCGGCGAGCACGTTGCAGATGCTCGAGAGCCCGAACGAGTCGAGCGCCGCCACGGTCACGCCGTCCACGCCGCGCCCGCGCAGATGATCGCGGCCCTCGGCGGTGTTGAACAGGACGTTCAGCGCGTCGGTATCGCGGTCGCTCACGTCGGCGACGACGTCGGTGTTCATGACGTTGTGGATCAAGGGGACGTGCTTGTCGCCGATCCCCTGGATGTTGTGCTCACCGAACCCGTTGCGCAGCAACGTCGGGCACTCGAGGGCCTCAGCCGCGACGATCGCGGCCCCGTACCGCTCCTTCAGGTGGTCTCCGGCCCCGAGCGTGCCGGCCGAACCGCTCGCCGAGACGAACGCCCGAAGCCGCAGGCCCGGCTCGCGCTCGCGAACGCTCTCGAAAACATGCGCGAGCGCGCGCCCGGTGACCAGCTCGTGCACGAGGTGGTTGGGGTACTCGGAGAACTGGTTCAGGATCACGTTCGACGGGTCCTCGGCGAGCCGCTTGCACTCGTCGTAGATCTCCCGGACGTTGCTCTCCACGCCCGGAGTTCGGATCACGTCCGCCGGGTCGGCGACCCATCGCTCCAGCCACTCGAACCGCTCGCGGCTCATCCCCTCTGGGAGGACCGCGACCCCCCGGCAGCCCATGATCCGGCTGATGGCCACCCCCCCGCGGCAGTAGTTGCCGGTGGAGGGCCAGACCGCTCGATGGCGCGTCGGGTCGAATCCGCCCGCCACCAGCCTGGGCACGAGGCACGCGTAGGCCGCCAGCACCTTGTGGGCGCCGATCATCGGGAACCGATCCCCCAGCGCCACGACGATCCGGGCGTCGACGCCGGTCAACGAGGAAGGGAGGACCACGTGCTCGGGAACGTCGGCGATCCCCCGCCGACTCGCGTCGTTGTACCAGTGAAGGCGGAACAGGTTGAGCGGGTCGGCGGCGTCGGGGTCCACTGCGGCGAGCGCGTCCCGGATGCGTCCGGGGATCCTGGACGGCTCCGTCAGCTGCTCGAACGTCGGCAGCGCGATGCCCGCCTCCCGGAACCGACGCACGGTCCGCTCCTCCACGGAGGCGTCCGTCTGATCGGCAATCGTGCGCGGACGCGTCATCCCCTCACTCGGATTGTAGGCGTGGGACGACCCGGCGTGACGGGGCTACGGTCGTCCGGCGTTGGGGTCGAGGATGAGCGGGGGCAACGGCTCCTGGGTGAAATCGAACGAGTTCAACAGGTCCCCGAGGATCGGGACCTCCTCGCGCACGGTGGGGCGCGAGTCGGGACGGCTCATCGTCGCCGGATCGAGCCGCTGGCCGCCGAGGAACAGGTCTTCGATCAGGCGCAGGTAGGCATCGAACGAGAGGATCTGGGAGTCGATCGTGCCCGACTTGGCCCAGGGGCTGATCACGATCCCGGGCACCCGGATCCCGTAGCCGTTCAGGTCGACGCGCGGCGGCTCCACGTGGTCGTAGAAC
>JBOGVL010000406.1:0-2280 GCA_050692535.1 Actinomycetota bacterium
CGGCGATGCCGGTGCCGGCGGGGCCGGGGGGCGGGCGAGGCGATCGGACGGTCGCTCCCCCGCGGAGATCGATCGCGGATCAGCCTCGGCAGGACCGTCGCGACCAGGACGGCGGCCGTCAGGATGAGGACGAGGAGCAACCGGCCGTCGATGAAGGCCACCGCCAGCGCGCACCCGGAGATCAGAGCCGCCCAGAGGTACATGAGGAGGACGGCCTGCCGGTGCGAGTGGCCGATGTCCATCAGCCGGTGATGGATGTGCTCCTTGTCGGCGTGGCCGACGCCGATCCCCCGGCGCATGCGCCGCACGATCGCCAGCACGACGTCCAGGAGCGGGACGGCGAGCACGAGCAGCGGGACCAGCACCGGGATCGCGATGACGGCGATCGTGCCGCCGCTGGGCCCCTCCAGCTCGCCCCCGACCCCGGAGATCGTGGCGACGGCCAGCACGAGGCCGAGGAGCATCGCCCCCGAGTCCCCCATGAAGATCCTCGCCGGGTGGAAGTTCCACGGGAGGAAGCCGATCGAGGCGCCGGCCGCGATCGCCGAGAGCACGGCCGTGGTCGTCGGCTCGACGTTGGCTCCCGGGTCCGGCCAGGCCATGTAGATGAAGAACGCGCCCGCGGCGATCGCGACCATCCCGGCCGCGAGCCCGTCGAGGCCGTCGATGAGGTTGATGGCGTTGATCATGGCGACGACCCACAGGATGGTGAGCGGGACGGCCAGATCCGCGGAGAGCGAGAGCACGCCCTGTCCGGGGAAGTAGAAATACAAGAGCTGGACTCCCAGCAGCACGACGATGCCGGCGACCAGGACCTGTCCGGTCAGCTTGCCCAGCGCGGACACGCCGCTGGTGTCGTCGACGACGCCCAGCGCGACGACGACCGTGCCGGCGATCGCCACCGCGTCCAGATCGGAACTCGTCTGGTACAGCCCCTCGAGGAAGGGGAGGAAGCGAGCGGCCACGAGCCCCGCGAGGACCCCCAGATAGATCGCCAATCCGCCCACCGTCGGGGTCGGCGTCGGGTGGACCTTCCGGTCGGACGGCCGGTCGATCCAGCCGAGCCGAAGCGAGAGCCGCCGGACGGCCGGCGTGGCCGCGAAGGTCACGCCCGCGGTCACCACGAAGACGAGGAGATAGGCGCGCACGCTCTGCCGCGATGCTACCGCCTGTCGGGCGGGGGGTCGGCGGTCCCGCCGTGGACGTTCAGCCGGGGTAGACGGGGAACCGGCCCATCAGCTCGGCCACGCGCGACCGGCAGCCCGCCTTCGCCCGATCGTCCCGGGGGTTGCGGAGCGCCTCGCCGAGGATGCCGGCCACCTCCTTCATCTCGGGCTCGTCCATCCCGAGCGTGGCCGGTCCGGGCGTGCCCACCCGGATCCCCGACGGGTCCAGCGGCGGCTTCGGGTCGAACGGGATGCCGTTCTTGTTGATCGCGATGCCGACCTCGTCGCACACGGCCTCGGCCTCCTTGCCGCCGATGCCCAGCGGCCGGAGATCGCAGAGCGCGAGGTGGGAGTCCGTGCCGCCCGAGACGATCCGCACGCCCTCGTCGGCGAGCCCCTGCGCGAGCGCGCGGGCCGTCCGGACGACGCGCGCCGCGTATTCCCGGAACTCGGGGCTCATCGCCTCCTTGAACGCGACCGCCTTCGCGGCGATGACGTGCTCGAGCGGCCCGCCCTGCATCATGGGGAACACCGCCTTGTCGACGGCCTTCGCGTGCTCCTGGCGGCACAGGACGACGGCCCCGCGCGGCCCCCGGAGTGTCTTGTGTGTGGTGAACGTGACCACGTCGGCGAGCGGCACGGGGTTGGGGTAGGCGTCGCCGACGCACAACCCGATGAAGTGCGAGGCATCGACCCACAGGATCGCCCCGACCTCGTCGGCGATCGCGCGGAACGCGGCCCAGTCGATCACGCGCGGATAGGCCGTGTACCCGGCGAGGACGATCTTGGGCCGGTGCTCCTTCGCCAGGTCGCGGACGCGGTCGTAGTCCAGCTGTTCGGTCTCGCGGTCGACCTCGTAGCCGACGAAGTTGAACCACATGCCCGATACGTTCACGGGCGAGCCGTGGGTGAGGTGGCCACCGTGGGCCAGCACGAGCCCCAGCACCTTGTCGTCCGAACCCGGCTGCAGGAACGCCCCGAACACGGCCAGGTTCGCCTGGGCCCCCGCATGCGGCTGGACGTTGGCGTGATCGGCGCCGAACAGCGCCTTCGCGCGGTCGATCGCGAGCGTCTCGACGACGTCGACGAACTCGCAGCCCCCGTAGTACCGCCG
>JBOGVL010000407.1:0-2251 GCA_050692535.1 Actinomycetota bacterium
GTTCGTCGCGGACTACGTGGAGGGCGGCATCGCCGACGCCCAGGACGAGGGCGCGGCCGCCGTCCTCCTCACGATCGACACGCCGGGCGGGCTCGACTCCTCGATGCGCCAGATCACGCAGGCGATCCTGAACGCCCGGGTCCCGGTCATCGGCTACGTGTCGCCCGAGGGCGCACGCGCGGCCTCGGCCGGGACCTTCATCCTGCTCTCGACCCACGTCGCCGCGATGGCGCCCGCCACCAACGTCGGCGCGGCTCAGCCCGTCGGCCTATCGGGGGCGATCGCGTCGGAGAAGGCCGTGAACGACGCCGCCGAGTACATCGTCGGCATCGCCGACCGCCAGGGCCGCAACGCGGAGTGGGCGGAGTCGGCGGTCCGGGACGCGGTGAGCGCCTCCGCCGAGGAGGCCCTCCAGCTGGGCGTGATCGACCTCATCGCCGAGGACGTGCCAGCGCTGCTGGCCGCGGTCGACGGGACGACCGTGGAGCTCGCCGGCGGGGAGGCGGTCACGCTGGACGTCTCGGGCGCCACGATCCGGGAGCGCGCCCTCGGTACGTTCGTCGGCTTCCTGCACGCGCTGCTCGACCCGAACCTCGCGTTCATCTTCTTCTGGGCGGGGCTCGCGCTGATCGCGATCGAGTTCTTCGTGCCGGGTGGCATCGCCGGGACGTTCGGTGGCCTCATGCTCGTGTCCTCGCTCGTCGCGCTGGGCATGCTCCCCGTCCAGCTGATCGGCGTGGCGCTGCTCCTCGCGTCGATCGTGTTCTTCGTCCTCGAGCTCCTGCATCCGGGGGTCGGGCTGCCGGCGATCGCCGGCGTGGTCTGCGTCCTGTTCGGGGGCTGGTTCCTGTTCGACTCGTCGGTGCCGGGCGTGCGAGTCTCGCCCCTCGTCATCGTCCCGGTGGCGGCGTTCGCCGCCTTCTTCTTCCTGGTCGTCGTGCGATCGGCGATGAGGCTCCGGTACAAGGAGGTCGTGACCCGGGACCAGACGATCGTCGGAGCCGAGGGGACGGTCGTCCGCGATCTCGGGCCCGTGGGGGTGGTGCAGGTCGCCGCCGAGGAGTGGACGGCCGAGACAGTGCGGGGGGCGCCCCGGCGGGGCGATCGCGTCCGAGTGGTATCGATGGACGGTCTGAAGCTGAAGGTCGAGCCCGCGGAGGACCCGGCGCCCGAGTACCGGGCGGCTCCCGCGGAAGGGAGGCAGATGTGATCCCGCTGGCGATCGGCGTGGGCGTGGTGCTCCTGTTGCTGGTCATCATCCTGCCGCAGGCACTCCGCATCGTCCGCGAGTACCAGCGCCTGATGGTGTTCCGCCTGGGACGCGCGATCGGCGCGAAGGGCCCCGGCCTGGTGTTCCTGATCCCCTTCATCGACAAGGGCGTGCTGGTCGACCTGCGCGAGCTCTACCTCGAGATCCCGCACCAGACCGCGATCACCGAGGACAACGCCTCGATCTCGATCGACTTCATCGTCTTCTACCGCGTGGTCGACGCGGTGATGTCGATCATCGAGGTCGGTAACTTCGCCGGCGCGGCGCAGAACATCGCGGCGACCACGCTCCGCTCGGTCGTCGGGGACATGTCGCTGGACGACGTGCTCGCCAAGCGCGAGCAGATGAACGAGATCCTGCGTACCAAGCTCGATGAGGTGACCGAACGCTGGGGCGTGAAGGTCACCAATGTCGAGATCCGTGAGATCATCCCGCCGCCGGCGGTCCTGGACGCCATGACCCGCCAGATGTCGGCCGAGCGGACGCGGCGCGCGGTCGTGACCGAGGCGGACGGCGCGAAGCAGGCGGCGATCACGGTCGCCGAGGGCAACAAGCAGTCGGCCATCCTGAACGCCGAGGGCGACCGCCAGGCCGCGATCCTGCGCGCCGAGGGATTCGCGCTGGCGCTCACGAAGATCTACGAGGCGGCACAGAGCATCGACGCCAACACGATGAGCCTTCAGTACCTCGAGACGCTGAAGCAGCTCGGCGCGTCGCCGTCCACCAAGTGGGTCATACCGATGGAGTTCTCGCAGCTGCTCTCCGGAATCAGCGGTCTGGCCGGCAAGGCCTTCGGCGACGGCGCCGGGACCGCCGCCAAACGCGGGGAGTCGAGCACCCCCTAGGTCCCCACGGGAACCCGGCTCCAACCGGTGGTGTACCTGCTGCGTCAGGATGGGGCTCGAGACCGGGGCATCACGATTGGGCTCGGCAGGAAACCCAGGGGTCGTGGGCTCGAAGTTCAGCCCCACGGTTGTGGGC
>JBOGVL010000408.1:0-2236 GCA_050692535.1 Actinomycetota bacterium
CGTCGACGGGTGCGTCGCCGTCGAAGCGCACCTCCTCGACGAGCTCGGGACGGCGGCCGATGAGGTCGCGGGCGCCGACGTCGCCCCCCTGGGCGGAGACCTCCGCCCAGAGCTCCCGGGCGATGAGCGCCGGCCCCGGTCCCGAGCGGAACGCGAGCCGGACGACCGGCGACCGGCGCGCCAGGAACGCGTCGAGCAGCGCGACGACGTGGTGCCGCGCAACTCCCGGCTGGTCGCCCAGCAGCACGACCGCGGCCTCGCTCGACGGGTCGGCGTGGTCCAGCCCGGCGGCGATCGAGGACGCCATGCCGTTGGCCCAGGCGGCGTTGATCACCCACCGGCCGCCGCTCGGGAGGCGAAGGCGCTCGCGGACGCGGTCGGCGTCGTGACCGAGCACCAGGACGACCTCGTCGACGCCCGCCTCGGTCGCCGCGTCGATCGCGTGCTGGGCGAGCGGCTTGCCCCGGAGCTCGGCGATCTGCTTCGTCCCCCCGAAGCGCGTGCCCGCGCCCGCCGCGAGGACGATCGCCGTGATCACGACGTGCGCGAGCCGAACAGCCGAGCGAAGAACCGCCGGATCGCGGCCCAGATCGCGGACAGACCGAGCCGGATCCCGGAGATCGGCTTCGCCGTCGCCGGTGCCGTGCCCGGGATCACGGGGCGCTCGCCCGCCGTGCGCGTCTCGGCCGTGCCGCCGAGCGACGCTGCGGTGGGTTCGGGGCTTCGAGCCGCGAGCATGTTGGCCTCGAGACACTCGGCGAACTGGGCGGTGAGCTTCTTGCTGACCTCGGGGAGCAGGCCTCGCGAGAGTTGCGCGACCGCCCCCGTCAGCTGGATGTCGGCCGTCATCTTCACCAGCGTCTGCCCGTCGCCCGGCTCCAGCCAGCTCGTCACGCTAGCGTTCGCGGCGCCCTTGCCCTTCTGCTCCATGCCCTTCGCCCGCAGGACGACGCGGTGCTGCTCGTCGTCCCGCTCGGCGATCGTCACCGTGCCGGCGAAGGAGAGCGAGACCGGCCCGAGCTTCATGTTGACCTTGCCCTTCCAGGTCGAGTCGTCGACCGTCTCGGTCAGCTCCGCGCCCGGCAGACACGGCGCGATCTGTTCCACGTCCAGGAGGTAGGCCCACAGCCGGTCGGCGGGCGCCGGCACCGTGAACTCGTTCTCGATCTGCACGTGGTCCCCTTTCGTCGGCGTTACGGCGCGGGCGTCGCCGGGGCGTGTCGATCGTGGATCGGACCGGGGCGGTCGCGAAGGAACCCCGCGCCGCGCTCGCGTTTGACGGCGACGATCTCCGCGCAGATGGCGGCCGCGATCTCCTCCGGCCCTTCCGCGCCGAGGTCGAGCCCCGCGGGCCCGTGGATCCGCGCCCGGTCCTCGTCGCGCGGCTCGACTCCCTCGTCGCGAAGCTCGTCGAGCAGCCGCTGCGTGCGGACGGACGGGCCGAGCATCGCGATGAAGCGCGCGGGCGAGGACAGCAGCGAGCGGACGTACTCCTTGTCGCGGAGGAAGTTGTGCGACATCACCACGACGTACGTCCGCTCGTCGAGTGGCGCGACCTCGGCCATCTTGTCCGGACGCTCCACGAGGACGAAGTCCGCGGCCTCGGGAAACCGCTCCCGGTTCAGGAACTCGGGCCGGTCGTCGACGACGATCGGGCTCCAGCCGAGCGCGGCGGCCTGCCGCACGAGCGGGGCGGCGTCGTGGCCCGCGCCGCAGATCAGGAGTCGCAACGGCGGCTCGAGCACCTCGATGAAGGCGCGCACGCCGCTCGCGAGCTCGCGGATCTCGCTGCGCTCCCGGGCGATGAGCTCCATCCCCGCCGTGCGGGCCGCGGCATCCAGCGCCGGGTCCCCGAACGAACGCTCCGTCGCGCCGCCCGGCCGGACGAGGATCCGATCGCCCTGTGCCACCCCCGCGATCGAGGAGTCCAGGACCGTGACCATGCAGATCGGGCGCTCCTCCTCGAGGGCCATGCGGAGCGCGCCGGCCACCTCGGCGGCCTTGTCCGCCGGTTCGACGAACAGCTCGAACGCCCCGTTGCAGCCGAGGCCCCAGCCCCAGACGGCGTCGTCGTCCGCCGTGAGGTCGAACGAAACGATCCGGGCCACGCTCTCGCGCATCACGATCTTGGCGACGTCGGCCACGTCGTTCTCCAGGCAGCCGCCGGAGATGTTCCCGACGAGCTCCCCCTCCTCGGGCACGAGCAGCCGCGCGCCCGGGCGCCGGAAGGTCGACC
>JBOGVL010000409.1:0-2233 GCA_050692535.1 Actinomycetota bacterium
GCCCCCGACGGTTCGACGACAACCGACGTCGATGTTGGCCTCTCGGACGATGCGCTCCGCGAGCTCCTGCGCCTGATGATCGCGACCCGGTGCCTCGATCGCGAGTGCATGGCGCTCCAACGGCAGGGCGAGCTGACGGTCTATCCGCCCTTCGAGGGCCAGGAGGCCGCCCAGGTGGGCAGCGCGTTCGCGCTGGGCCCGGACGACTTCGTGTTCCCCTCGTTCCGCGAGCTCGCCGCCGCCGTCGTCCGAGGCGTCGATGCCGTCGAGTACCTCCAGTACCACCGCGGGACCTGGCACGGAGGTCCGTACGACCCGATCGCCCACCGGTTCGCGCCGATCTGCGTCCCGGTCGCGACGCAGATCGTCCACGCGGTGGGATGGGCGCTGGGGGCCAAGCTCGACGGCACCCGCTCCTGCGCCCTCGCCTACTTCGGGGACGGGTCCGCGTCCGAGGGCGACTTCCACGAGGCGGCGAACCTGGCCGGCGTCTACGGCGTGCCGGCGATCCTGTTCTGCCAGAACAACGCGTGGGCGATCTCGGTGCCGGCGGCGCAGCAGACGGCGGGGGCGATCGCGGCCCGGGCGGCCGGCTACGGCATCCCGGGGGTTCGCGTCGACGGCAACGACGTGCTCGCCGTCTACGCCGTGACCAAGGGCGCCGTCGAGCGCGCCCGCGCAGGCGGGGGCGCGACCCTGATCGAGGCGGTCACCTATCGGATGGGCCCACATTCGACCGCCGACGACGTGACCCGCTACCGGGACGAGGGCGAGGTCTCGTCGTGGCGGGAGCGCGACCCGATCGAGCGCTTCCGCCGGCACCTCCTCACCCGGGGGGTCGTCGACGACGGCTTCGTCGCGAGGTCGGAGGCGGAGGCCGCACCGTGGGTCGCCGGGATCCGCGCCGGGATCACGTCGCTGGGCGCCCCGCCGGCCTCGGAGATGTTCGACCACCCGTACGCCGATCCGCCGCCGACGCTTCGGCGCCGGCGGGAGGAGTTGTTCGGCGATGCCTGAGATCACGATGGTGGGCGCGCTGAACGCAGCGCTCCGCGAGGGGCTCGCGAACGACCCCCGGACGCTCGTGTTCGGAGAGGACGTGGGCCGGCTCGGCGGCGTCTTCCGCGTCACGGAGGGCCTCCAGGAGGAGTTCGGCCCGCGGCGCGTGTTCGACACGCCGATCGCCGAGGCCGGCATCGCCGGGATGTGCGTCGGGCTGGCGATGGCCGGCTGGCGTCCGATCGCGGAGATGCAGTTCGACGGGTTCTCCTATCCCGCGCTCGACCAGGTGATCAGCCATGTCGCGAAGTACCGGGCGAGGACGCGCGGGCGCGTGGCGATGCCGGTCGTCATCCGGATCCCGTCGTTCGGCGGCATCCGGGGGAAGGAGCATCACGGCGAGAGCCCCGAGACCTACTACGCGCACACGGCCGGTCTCAAGGTAGTCGTCCCGTCGACGCCGCTCGATGCCTACGCCCTGCTCTCGGCGGCGATCGCCGACCCGGACCCGGTGATCTTCCTCGAACCCAAGGCCCGCTACTGGCCCAGGGAGGACGGGGAGCTCACCGCCGACGGCCCCGGGATCGGGCGGGCGCGGACCCTGCGCGACGGCAACGCGTGCGTCCTGATCTCCTACGGAGCGATGGTCCACCGGTGTCTGGAGGCCTCGACCTCCCTGGCGGGCGAGGGACTCGAGTGCCGGGTCCTCGACCTTCGATCGCTGGTCCCGCTGGACGTGCGGGCCATCGGCGACGCCGTCCGCGCGTCGGGCCGGGCGGTGGTGGTGCACGAGGCGCCGCTGACGCTCGGGATGGGCGCCGAGATCGTCGCGCGGATCATGGAGGAGGCCTTCGACCGCCTCGAGGCGCCGGTCGCGCGGGTGACGGGCTACGACGTCCCCTATCCGCCGGCATCGCTCGAACAGTCCTACCTGCCGAGCGTCGAGCGGATCTGCGAGGCGGTCCGCCGGACGGTCGCGTACTGATGGGCGAACGCGTCTTCACCCTGCCGGATCTGGGCGAGGGCCTCGAGGAGGCGGTCGTGACGCAGTGGCTCGTCGCCGAGGGTGAGGACGTCCGGCTCAACCAGCCGATCGCAGAGATCGAGACCGCCAAGGCCGTCGTCGAGATGCCCTCGCCGTTCGCGGGGCGGATCGTCCGGCTCCACGCGGCCGCCGGCGGCTCGGTGGCGGTCGGGTCGCCGTTGGTGACCTTCGCGCTCCCCGGCGCCGGGG
>JBOGVL010000410.1:0-2231 GCA_050692535.1 Actinomycetota bacterium
GGGCCCCGGCGGCGACACCCTCCCCGCCGTGCCGGGTGACGAACGGGCGGGGCCCGCGCCGAGGGCGGCCACCGCGGCCGCCGTCGCGACCCCCGGCGGCGGTGCCGTCGAGATCACCGGCGGCCGCGCCAGCTGGGACTGCCCGGTGTGCGGGAAGCGCAACCCGATCGAGGCAAGCCTCTGCGGCACGTGCCAGACGCCCTTCGCCCGGCTGTTCGAGGAGCCGTCGAACCGCCCGGAGATCGAGCCGCGGACGGCGGCGTTCTGGTCGCTCGCGTTCGCGGGGCTCGGACACTGGAAGGTGGGGCTGCGCGCCGACGGCGTCGCCCGGATGGTGCTGTTCGCGTGGACCCTGGGGACCGTGCTGGTCGTGATCGCGTCCCGGTCGGGCGGGGGGCTCGGTTCGTCGACCCCGCTGTTTGCGCTGTACTTCGGCTCGGCGATCGCGATCTACGTGCTCTCGGCCGTCGACGCCTACCGCATCGCCGACGGCGTTCCCCAGCTCGTCACCTCCCGGGTGCTGCTCTGGGTGTCGGCCGCGCTGGTGCTCGTCTCGATCGCCCTCGCGACCCTGGTCACCTTGCCGGCCGCTCGTGGGTAGCATCAGACGGACATGACCGAGCAGACCGAAGGCCAGATCGTGGTCGAGGCGTCGGCCGCGGAGATCATGGACGTCCTCACCGACTTCGAGGCCTACCCCGAATGGGCCGACGTGAAGTCCGTCCGCGTCCTCGAGCGCGGTGAGGGAGGCGTCGGCACCCGGGTCGCCTTCGAGGTCGAGGTGCCGGTGCTCGGGAGGGCCAACTACACGCTGGCCTACCGGTACGCGCCCGCCGACGGCGGGATGTCGTGGGTCTCCACGGAGGCGCGGGGCGCCGTCTCGGACATCTCGGGCGAGTACCTGCTGTCGGAGATCGACGAGGACGAGACGAAGGTGATCTACCGCCTGTCCGTCGACCTCGGCGTTCTGCTCCCCGGATTCGTCCGCACCCAGGGCGAGAAGCGCGTCATCGAGAACGCGCTCGAAGGGCTGAAGCGCCGGGTCGAGTTCGGCTAGCCGAACGCGCTCGGGAATCGAGCGCTCGCCGGCGGCGCTCGTCTCGCGCGGCGGGCCCGCCGCGCTAGGCTGTCCTACGGATGCGGGTCCTGCTGTTCACCGGGAAGGGTGGCGTCGGCAAGACGACCGTGGCCGCCGCCACGGCCGTGCGCGCGGCCCGATCGGGCCGGCGAACCCTCGTGATGAGCACCGACCCGGCCCACTCCCTCGGCGACTCGTTCGACGTGGAGATCGGCGAGCACGCGACCCCGATCGCGTCGAACCTGTGGGCCGAGCAGATCGACGCCCAGAGCCGCCTCGAGACGAACTGGCGCGAGATCCAGGACTACTTCATCCAGCTGATGAACTGGGCAGGCGTCGACTCGATCCAGGCCGAGGAGCTCTCGGTGATCCCCGGCCTCGACGAGATCTTCAGCCTCATCGACGTGAAGACCCACGTCGAGGGCGGGGCGTACGACCTCCTCGTGGTCGACTGCGCGCCGACCGCCGAGACGCTCCGGCTCCTGTCGCTCCCCGAGATCATGAACTGGTACATCGAGCGGATCTTCCCCGTGCAACGTCGTGTCGTGAAGGGCGTCCGGCCGATCGTGACCAAGATGACCTCGATCCCGATCGCCGGCGACCGGTTCTTCGCGGCCGTCGAGCGCCTGCACCGAAACCTCGACTCCGTCCACCGCATCCTCACCGACGAGGCGGCCTCGACCGTCCGGCTCGTCGTCAACCCCGAGAAGATGGTGATCGCCGAGGCACGCCGCACCTACACGTATCTCGGCCTGTTCGGCTACCGCGTGGACGCGGTCGTCGTGAACCGGATCATCCCCGACGACGTCGCGGATCCCTACTTCGCCAAGTGGAAGGACATCCAGGCCGAGCACCTTCGGACCGTCCACGAGTCCTTCGAGCCGGTGCCGATCCTCACAGCGCGGCTCTTCGACCGGGAGATGGTCGGCGTCCCGCTCCTCGAGGAGATGGGACGGGAGGTCTACGGCGAGCGCTCGGTGACGGACGTGTTCTTCCGCGATCAGCCGATCCGCGTGCGGCGTCGCGCGGGAGGCTACGTGCTCGTGATACGCCTGCCGTTCGTCGCGCGAGAGGACATGGACATCCATCGCCGCGGCGAGGAGCTGTTCGTCCGCGTGGGGACCTACAAGCGTAACCTCGTGCTTCCGCAGAC
>JBOGVL010000411.1:0-2231 GCA_050692535.1 Actinomycetota bacterium
GCCCGGAACAGATCGAGGTCGCCGTCCAGCGGGAGGACGGCGACCTCGGATCTGCGATCAGGATCGTGCCCTGCATTCAGGGTCGGTCACCTCACGGGCTTTCCTCAGGTGAAGATGCTGACGCCTCCGGGGCCGACGAGCAGGCCGACGACGATCAGCGCGATGCCCGCCATCACCGCGCCCCGGAGGAGGCTGACGACCCCGGCGACCACCAGGATCACGGCGAGGATCCACAGCAACGTCGCGGCGCCACCGTTGTCGCCCGCCTGCATCAGGATTCCGAGCATGTCTCTCCCCTCGTGTGTCGTTACCGATCGCCGCTACGAAACGCGCGGCAGGACGTACCAGGCGAGGAACGCGAGGATCGCGAGCACGATCACCACGATCGCCGTGTACTTGATCGCCGCGTAGCCAACAAGGCCGTCGGACTCCTCGCGCACCGATGGTTCATGCACGTGTCGCTCGTCGCGGTAGGACATCTGCCACCTCCCTCGGTGTCTTCCCACCGTTCCACGGCTTCGATTCCCGTCCGGGTCGATCCCCAAACGCGAAGGCTGACGGGCGGCCGAAGTGGGTACGACTCGTGCCGTGGGCGCCGAACGCGTACAGAGGGACGGCGGAAAGCCCGAGGAGAGTCGCGAGGAGCGGCTGGACCGCGAGCTGATCGAGCTCCTGAACGAGCTGCGGGTCGCCCTGCCCGGCGTGCAGGTGCTGTTCGCGTTCCTGTTGACGTTGCCCTTCACGCAGCGTTTCACCGCGCTCACCGGACTGCAACGCGACGTCTACTTCGGGACGTTCTGTGCGGCGATCGTGGCGACGACGCTCCTGATGACGCCGAGTGCCTACCACCGGCTTCGGTTCCGGCGACGCGACAAGGAACGGATGCTTCGGATCTCCAACCGGGCCGCGATCGCCGGGCTCGCGAGCCTCGCGGCCGCGATCTGTGGGGCGGCCTTCCTCATCGGTGACCTGCTGTTCGAGACGGGCGGCGCGGCGGCCACATTGATCGCGACCGCCGCGCTGCTGCTTGGTCTGTGGTTCGTCCTGCCACTCTCGCGAGAGGCGGCCGAGGAGTGAGCGATCGGTTCTAGCTCTTCTTGTCGTCGTCCATCAACCGGTCGACCCTCTCCTTGGCCTCGTCGACGACCTCGCCGGTCTTCCGCTTGACCGTGGCGCCGGCCTGATCCATCTTCCCCTCGCGCTTGAGGTCCTTGTCGTCCGTCAGGTCGCCGGCGGCTTCCTTGATGCGACCCTTCGCCTCGTCCGTCTTCTCGCCCATCGCGTCCTCCTTCGGCTCGATGATCCGTTGGTTCCCGGACGGGGCGCCGACGAAACGAGCCGGACCGGGATCAGCCGATGGGGAGCGAGAACCGGATCTCGCGGCGGCCGGCCGCGGAGGCCACGCCGGCGTCCGGGAAGAGCGAGCGGATCAACTCGATCCGCGCCGGGGCGCCCAGCTCGTCGAGCTCGGCGCGATCGGGGGCGTCGTCGCCTTCGGGAGCATCCACCGAGAAGGAGATCGCTCGCCCGCTCTCGCTGGCTCGGACGTGGATCGGCTCGCCGGCGACGAGCGCATCCACGCACGCCTCCGAGATCGCGATCTTCAGGTCCTCGACGGCCTCCCCCGCGACGTCGTAATGGCGCGCGACGGCGGCCGCGAACGAGCGCGCGGTCCCCAGGTGCTCCGCGCGCGAGGGGAGCGTGAGGCCGAACGCGTCGTGGGTCATGCCCCGATCGCCTCGGCCACCGAGCCGTGGATCGCGAACACCCGATCCAACCCGGTCACCTTGAACACCTTGAGCACCGACTCCTGGCCGCAGCAGATCACCAGGCGCCCGCCCGCCTCCTGCATCCCCTTCATGGCCGCGATGAGCGCCGCCAGGCCGCTCGAGTCGAGGAACCGAACGCGCCCGAGGTCCACGATCAGGGCCCGGCTCCCGTCGTGGATCAGCGTGTCGATCCGGGTCCGCAGTTTCGGCGCGGTCGACAGGTCGATCTCGCCGCCCACGTCGAGGACGATCCACGTGCCCTCGTTTCGAGTGTCGAGTCGGAGTTCGACGGCCGGGTCCCTTCGAAGCCTCGACGGAGCGGCGCCTAGTATAGGCCCGCTGTGAGCGCCAACTCCGACGACGTGGTGCGGATCACCGTGCCCGCCCGGGCGGACTTCCTGCACGTCGTCCGCACGGTCGTCGGCAGCGTCGCGGCGCGCAACGACCTCACGATCGACGCGA
>JBOGVL010000412.1:0-2223 GCA_050692535.1 Actinomycetota bacterium
CCCGCCATACCGGACCGCCCACGCCGGTCATCGTAGCCACGGACCGCCCCGGAGGGCGGTCCGTGGTGCCTCGTCGACCGCGGGCAGGTCGGCGAGCCGGAGGACTCCGGTCCGTCAGGCCACGGTGAACGTGGCGTGCATCCCGTTGGCGTAGTGGCCGGGGAGGTTGCACAGCACCGCGTAGTCGCCGGGCTGCAGGTTCAGGCTGAGCTCGGCCGAGGTCCCGGGGGCGATGTCCTCGACCTCGTCGATGACCTCGAGCATCTCGTCCGCACGGGCAGTGTCCCCGTCGAGCGGCAGGTCGTTGGCGTCCACCCCCTCCGGGACCCCGAACACCTCGAACTCATGCGTCAGGGTGCCTTCGTTGACACCCTCGAACGAGAGGTCGCCGGCGGCCGGCGCGTCGTCGGACAGCGTGATCGCGTCGTCGCGCATCGTCACGACGACGTCGGCATCGCTGCCTCCGTCCCCGCTACAGGCGGCCGCCACCAGACCCACCAGGGCGACCGGCACCACCGCGAGCTTCCCGAGCTTCATCTTCCCCTCCTCGATCGAAGGACCTGCGTCTCAGCCGGCCGTCGGCGCGGGGACCGCGGCGGGCTGCACCTGTCGCGGCCGCTGCGGCCACAGGACGTAGAGCGACATCGGCACCGCGTAGAGCAACCACACGGCGACCTCGGCCACGGTCGGGACGGGCTGCAGCCCGAGCATGCCGGTCAGCAGCGAGGCGCGGACCGATCCGGGCGCCACGAGCCACGACAGGTCGAACGCCTTCTCTTGGCCGATCGAGAGGGTTCCGGCCTCCGTGAACTCGTGGACGGCCGTCGAGAGGAGCCCCGCCGCCACGAGCACGAGGACGAACCCCGTGATCCGGAAGAACCGCGAGAGGTTGATCCGCACGCCGCCCTTGAAGATCGCGTACCCGAGCCCGACGGCCACCACGACGCCGAGCGCCGCCCCCACACCCGTCGTCAGTGGGTTCGCGGAGCTCTGGAACGCCGCCAGCATGAAGATCGCCGTCTCGAGCCCCTCGCGGAGGACCGCGAAGAAGGCCATCCCGACGAGGGCGAGGGTGGAGCCCACGACGAGCGCGCGCTCCGCGTGGCCCTCGAGCTGCCGCTTGAGCTCGCGCGAGTGCCGGCGCATCCACACCACCATGTACGTGACGCCGGCGACGGCGACCAGCGAGAGGACGCCCTCCAGGAACTCGCGCTGGCGGAACGGGAGGGACTCGCCGACGAGCCGCAGAACGACGGCGACCGCGGTGCACAGGCCGATCGCGACGGCGACCCCGGCCCACATCGGACGGAGCGCCTGCCTCTCGCCGCGCTGGATGAGGAACGCGGCGATGATCCCGACGATGAGCGAGGCCTCGAGACCTTCGCGCAGACCGATCACGAACGTTGGGAGCATCGCCGGTACCCTCCTGGTCGACCCGTGCCTCGCGGAATCCTATCCATCGAGTCGGATTCGAGTCAACTTCGTTCGTGACCAAACGATGGCCGCTGACCTGCGGAAATAGAGAGAGCCTCGTCTAAGGGGCCGATTCGACCGCTCTCAGCCGCGTGGCAGCGCCCCGATCTCGGCTCGGTCTTGGCGGCGACTACTTGCCGATGAGGCTCATCGCCTCCTGGCGCGTCCTGGCGTCGTTGCGGAAGAGCCCGCGGACGGCGGACGTCACGGTCATCGCCCCGGGCTTCTTGATCCCGCGCATCGTCATGCACAGGTGCTCGGCCTCGATCACCACGAACACCCCCCGTGGCTCGAGCGCGTGGTCGACGGCGTCGGCGATCTGCGTGGTGAGGCGCTCCTGGACCTGAAGGCGCTTCGCGCAGAGGTCGACCACCCGCGCGATCTTCGACAGCCCGGTGATCCGCCCGGCCTTGTTCGGGATATACGCGACATGCGCCCGGCCGACCCACGGCAGCAGGTGGTGCTCGCACACGGAGTACAAGGGGATGTCCTTCACCATGATCATCTCGTCGAAGTCAGCACCCGGGACGACCGTCACGAGCTCCTCGGCGTCCGCGCCGATGCCCGCGAAGATCTCCTCGTACATGTCCGCGACGCGGCCGGGCGTGTCCTTGACGCCGTCGCGGTCGGGGTCGTCGCCGACGCCCTCGAGGATGAGCCGGACGGCCCGCTCGATCTTCGCGCGGTCGATGTCCGCCATCGACTACGCCGCCACCAGGTCGTCCAGCGTCTCGGGGAGCTTCGCGAGGC
>JBOGVL010000413.1:0-2209 GCA_050692535.1 Actinomycetota bacterium
AAGCCCGCGAAGTTCTGGATTACACCGCTCGCGAGCAGTGCCACGGCGCCGATCAGGGCGATCGGCAGGAGGATGCGGCCGAGACCGCGGATCAGGTCGACCCAGAAGTTGCCGATCGTGGTGGAGCCGCGACGGGCGAGACCGCGGATCAGTGCGATCGCGATCGTGAGGCCGACCGCCGCCGAGACGAAGTTCTGCACCGTGAGGCCCGCGAGCTGCACGGTGTAGCCCATGGTCTGCTCGGGGGAGTACGACTGCCAGTTGGTGTTCGCGACGAAGGAGGCCGCGGTGTTGAACGACAGCCCCTCCGGCACGGCCGGGAGCCCGAGCGACTGCGGCAGGAACGCCTGCAGCCGCTGAAGCCCGTAGACGAGGAGCACCCCGACGACCGAGAACGCCAGCACACTGCGGGCATAGGCGCGCCAGGTCTGCTCGGACGACGAGTCGACCCCGATGAGTCGGTAGACGCCGCGCTCGACACGCAGGTCGCGGGCCGAGGTGAAGACATGGGCGATGTAGTCGCCGAGGGGGCGGTAGAGGAGCACGAGCACGACCACGACGGCCGTGAGCTGCAGGATGCCGAACCAGACAGACGCTTCCATCAGAACCTCTCCGGGGCGACGAGCGCGACCACGAGGTAGACGACGGCGGCGACCGCGAGGGCGGCGGCGAGGATCTCGAAGACGATCACAGCCGCTCCACCCCCTTGGCCACCAGGGACACGAGGGCGAACAGCGCGAGAGTCAGCGCGATGTAGATGATGTCGAGCACGGATCCGATACAACTCCCGTACGGCCCGCGCGGCCGTCATCCTCACGCTTCCCCTACGCCCCCCACGCGGATGCATGCGGGTTGCTCACGGCATCCGTGTCCCCGTCGCTCCCGCCCACTCTCGTTCCGGTCGCACTTGCTGTCGCCTCCGACGCTCCCGGGCGGCAGCAAGTGCGACCGGAACCGCCCGCGTCGGCCCTATGCTCGCGAGGTGGGAATCAGAAGGATGCGGATCGGGGCCGGGACGTGGATCGTCGCCGGGCTCGTCGTCGTCGCCCTCGTATGCGTGATCACCGGTTTCCTGCCTCGCGCCGATGCCGGGGCCCTCGGCGAGCGGATCGCGCCCGTTCTGGGGTTCGTCGTCGCGATCACGATCGTCGCCGAGCTCGCCCGCGACGCGGCGGTGTTCGATGTCGTCTCGCAGCGGCTCGCCCGCTGGGGCCGCGGTCGGGTGCTGGCGCTCTGGGCCCTGGTGGTCGCGCTCGCCGTGGTGAGCACGGTGTTCCACTCGCTCGACACGACCGCCGTGATCGTCACCCCGGTCGTGGTCGTGCTCGCGCAGAGCATCGGCGTCTCACCCTTGCCGTTCGCGTTGGCGACGGTCTGGCTCGCGAACACCGCGTCCCTCGCGCTCCCGGTGTCGAACCTCACCAACCTGCTCGCCGCCCCCGCGATCGGCGACGGTCCTGCGGCGTTCATCGCGCTCAGCTGGGCCCCCACGCTCGTCGGCATCCTCGTGCCGGTCGCGATCCTCACGGTGATGCATCGGCGCACGGTGTTCGGCGCGTACGCGACGCCGGTGGCACGGCGACCCGCCGACCCGACGCTGTTCTGGAGCGCCACCGGCATCCTCCTCGTGCTGATGCCGCTGCTCGCCCTCACCCACGACGTCTGGATTCCGGCCACGGTCGCTGCCCTCGCGCTGATCGTGCTCTTCGCCGTCCGCCGGCGGCGGGAGCTGCGGCTCTCACTCGTCCCATGGCAGGCACTCGCGCTCGCCGCGTCGCTGTTCGTCCTGGTCGAGGCCGCGCACGCGCAGGGGCTCCTCGACTTCCTGACCTCGCCGAGCGCGAACGGCGACTCTCCCGGCGACCTGTTTCGCCTGGCCGCGCTCGGGGCCGTGAGTGCCAACGCGATCAACAACCTCCCGGCGTACCTGGTGCTCGAGCCTGCCGCCGGCGACCCCGTCGCGCTGATGGCGCTGCTGATCGGGGTGAACATCGGGCCGCTCATCACGCCGTGGGCGTCGCTTGCGACCCTGCTCTGGCATCATCGGATCGTCGCGCTCGGTGTCACGATCCGGTGGAGCCGCTTCATGCTGTGGGGAGCGGTGGCCGCGGTCCCGACCGTGCTCGCGGCCGTTCTCGTGCTGTGGCTCGTCTCGGGCTAGCGTCGCCCCGTTCCGGTCGCAGTTCCTGCCGTCCGCGAGGTGCGGAAC
>JBOGVL010000414.1:0-2187 GCA_050692535.1 Actinomycetota bacterium
CGACCGGCTTCTACTCGTTCGTGTTCGGCCGCACCGAGCTCGAGCAGTCGTTCAACGAGTACCTGGCGGGCGACGCGGCCGAGCTGCTGCCGCAGACGCTCACCGACCTGATCCTGGGCCGCGACAGGCAGGGCGCCACGATCGTCACGACGCTGGACCCGGAGATCCAGGTCGCCGCCGAGCAGGCCGCCGCCGCCGAGCCGGGGGACGTCGCCATCGCCGTCGTGCAGCCAACGACCGGCGACGTGCTGGCGCTGGTGACCGAGCCGACCTACGACCCCAACCTCCTTTCCGCCCAGGACGGGGAGGTCGTTCGGGCCGCGTGGGACGAGCTGAATGCCGACCCGGACAAGCCGCTCGTCTCCCGCGCGAGCGACGAGCTGTTCCCGCCCGGCTCGACCTTCAAGCTCGTCACCGCGTCGGCCGCCCTCGAGAACGGATTCGGGCCCGACAGCCTGTGGCCGAACCCCAACGAGCTCGACCTTCCGCTCACCGACGCGACGATCCAGAACTTCGGCGGCGTCACGTGTTCGGGCGGATCGCAGATCACCCTCGCGGACGCGCTCCGTCAGTCGTGCAACGTCGTGTTCGGCGAGGTCGGCCTCGAGCTCGGCGCGGCGGCGCTCGCCGAGCAGGCCCGCCTCTACGGGTTCACCGCCGAGCCCGGCGAGGACGTGGTGCCGTTCGACATCCCGTGGGTCTCGGGCGTGTTCCCCGCCCCGGAGACGTTCGAGCAGCGAGAGCCGGCCGTCGCGATCTCGGCGATCGGTCAGCAGGACGTCGCCGCGAACCCGTTGCAGATGGCGCTGGTCTCGGCGGCGATCGCCAACGGCGGCGTGCTGATGGAGCCCCGGCTGGTCTCGGAGGTCCGCGACCCGACCGGCCGCGTGATCGCCGAGTTCGGTGCCGAGGAGTTCTCCCAGCCGCTCTCGCCCGCGAACGCGGCCCTGCTGACCGACATGATGGTCGCCGTGGTCGACTCGGGCACGGGAACCGCGGCCCGGATCACCGGAGTCGAGGTGGCCGGGAAGACCGGCACGGCCCAGCACGGGGAGGGTGCGGCGCCGCACGCGTGGTTCACCAGCTTCGCGCCCGCGGACGCTCCCGAGGTGGCCGTTGCCGTTATCGTGCTCGACGGAGGCAACCTCGGCGACGAGGCGACGGGGGGTGCCGTCGCGGCACCGATCGCGAGGGCGGTCATGGTGGCCGCGCTGGGCGGATGAGCGGAGGGCGGGAACGATCGAGCAGCCGGTGATCCTGGGGGGGCGCTACCGGGTCGAGCACGAGCTCGGCCGGGGCGGCATGGCCAAGGTCTATCGAGGCGAGGACACGGTCCTCGGCCGGACCGTCGCGATCAAGATCCTTGCCCCGCAGTTCGCCGACGACCCCAACTTCGTCACCCGCTTCCGCCGGGAGGCGCAGGCGGCGGCGCGCATCAGCAACCAGAACCTCGTGTCCGTCTTCGACACCGGCTCCGACGACGGCGTGCACTACATCGTCATGGAGTTCGTCGAGGGCAAGACCCTGGCCGAGTTCCTGTCCGGCGGCGGCCGGATCATGCCGGATCGCGCGATCGACATCGCGATGCACGTGTGTCGCGCGCTCGAGGCGGCGCACGCGCAGGGCGTGATCCACCGCGACATCAAGCCGGGCAACATCATGCTGGACCAGCGCGGCGAAGTGAAGGTCACGGACTTCGGGATCGCTCGCGTCACCTCCTCGGAGACCGTGGCGCAAACCGCGGCCGTCCTCGGCACGGCGTCCTACCTCTCGCCGGAGCAGGCGCAGGGGCAGCCGGTCGATGCCCGCTCGGACATCTACTCGCTCGGGTGCGTGCTCTACGAGATGGTGGCGGGGCGCCCGCCGTTCCTGGGCGACTCACCCGTCGCGGTCGCGTCCAAGCAGGTGCTCGAGCAGCCCACGCCGCCCTCCAAGCTCAACCGCGACGTGTCGCCGGATCTCGACGCCGTCATCCTGCGGGCGCTCGCGAAGAACCCGGCGAACCGCTACCAGTCCGCCGAGGAGTTCCGCGCCGACCTCGAGCGCGTCAGGCGCGGCCTTCCCGTGGACGCGACCCCGCTGCTGCCGGCCGCCGCGGGCGCCACCCAGGTGCTCCAGCGCGATCCCGGGGCGACCGCCGTGCTTCCGCCGACCACGGAGCCGGAACCCGAGCGTTCCCGCTGGTGG
>JBOGVL010000415.1:0-2151 GCA_050692535.1 Actinomycetota bacterium
CGTCGAGGCGGGCCAGCGCTTCTGCGACGCGCTCGAGCTCGCGTGGATCGCGTCGAGCCTCGGCGGCACCCACACCCTCGTGGGGCACGCCGCGTCGACGACGCACCGGCAGCTCGACGCCGAGGCGCGGCGGGCGGCCGGGGTGGCGGACGGGCTGATCCGCGTGAGCGTGGGGATCGAGGACGCGGAGGACATCGTCGGGGACTTCGAACGGGCGCTGGAGAAGGCGTGAGGCGCCGCGTCGTCGTCCTGTTCGGAGGCCGGTCCGCCGAACACGAGGTCTCGGTGATCTCCGCCCGCTCGGTGCTGGACGCCATGGACCCTGATCGATACGAGGCGATCCCGATCGGCGTGACGAAGTCGGGCCGGTGGCGGCGGATCGCGGCTCCTCCGACCCTTCCCGGGCGGGCGGCCTCGACCCCGCTCCCCGGCGTCGAGGGGGGTACGGGAGACGAGGTGGCGCTCGATCAAGGGCCCGGCTCGCAGGCGCTCGTCGCGCCGGACGGCTCGCGCACCGAGATCGACGTCGTGTTCCCCGTGATGCACGGGCCGTTCGGTGAGGACGGTTCGATCCAGGGGTTCCTCGAGATGGCCGGCGTCCCCTACGTGGGGGCGGGCGTGCTCGCCTCGGCCCTCGGAATGGACAAGGCCATACAGAAGGTGCTGTTCGCCGCCGCCGGGATCCCCGTCGTCGAGCACGAGGTCGTGCAGGAACGCGCGTGGGAGGAGGACCCCGAGGGTGTCGAGGCCAGGGCCGAGCACCTCGGATTCCCCTTGTTCGCCAAGCCGGCCGGACTGGGTTCCTCCGTGGGCATCACCAAGGTCCACGGCCCGCCCGAGTTGCGGGCGGCGCTCGAGGAGGCGTTCCGGTACGGGCGGAAGGCCGTTCTCGAGCGCGCGATCCAGGGCGCCCGAGAGCTCGAGTGCGCCGTGCTCGGCAACGACGACCCCGTCGCATCGGTGGCCGGCGAGATCGTTCCACGCGGTCACGAGTTCTACGACTACGAGGCGAAGTACCTCGACGAGCACGGCGCCGAGCTGATCGTCCCCGCCGACGTCCCCGACGAGGCCCAGGAGGAGGTGCAACGGCTCGCGATCGCCGCGTTCCGCGCGGTCGACGGTTCCGGGATGGCGCGCGTCGACTTCTTCCTCACGGCCGATGGCGCGCTGCTGCTGAACGAGATCAACACGATCCCCGGCTTCACGAGCATCTCGATGTACCCGAAGCTTTGGGAGGCGTCCGGCGTCTCGTACCCCGACCTCGTCGACCGGCTCATCGACCTCGCCATCGAACGCCACGAGGCCGAGCGCAAGAAGGGGACCGTCTGACGGCGACGATCGGGCCGAGCGACGAGCGGTTCGGTGTTACAGGTGGACGACGGGGCAGGTCAGGGTCCGCGTGATGCCCTCGACGCCCTGGATCCGCGCGACGACGAGCTTGCCGAGCTCGTCCACGTTCTTCGATTCGGCCCGGACGATCACGTCGTACGGGCCGGTCACGTCCTCGGCCTCCGTCACGCCCTGGATCTCCCGGACCTCCTTGGCGACCTGCGCGGCCTTGCCGACCTCGGTCTGGATCAGGATGTAGGCCTGAACCACACGGACCTCCCTCGCTCGCGAGGGGCCATGCTATGCAGCCGCCCGTGCACCAGGCAAACGGACGCGGGCCGGGACCGTCCGCCGTGAGAGGATTGCTACATGGCTGGGCGCACGAGGCGCTCGAAGCGCGACGAAGATCCGCTCGCCCCGTATCGCCGCATCCGCAAGCCGGTGCCGCCACCTCAGAAGGTCATCCGCGACCGCCGTCGCGAGCTCGAGGAGGAGGAGGCGCGGCGGGAGATCGAGCGGCGGTGACGATCTTCGCCGACCGGGCGGAGGCGGGGGAACGGCTCGCCGCGGCGCTGATCCGGCATGCCGATCCCGGAACCGTGATCCTCGCCATCCCGCGCGGCGGTGTGATCGTCGGCGAGGCCGTGGCGCGCGCCCTCGAGGCCCCGCTCGACGTGGTCGTGCCCCGCAAGATCGGCGCGCCCGGCAACCCGGAGCTCGGCATCGGCGCCGTGGCGCCGGGCGTGCGGGTCCTCGACGAACGGATGATCGAGGCGCTCCACGTCTCGCCCACGTACCTGGAACGAGAGATCGGGGCGCAGG
>JBOGVL010000416.1:0-2150 GCA_050692535.1 Actinomycetota bacterium
GCGCGGCGTGGAAGCCGTCGTCCGGCTCGACCACGCCGACGTTGGTCAGCGCGGGCTCGGCCAGGACGCAGGCCACGTCGCCGACGGCGAGCCGGCCCTCCAGCGCCCCGACGTCGTTGAACTCGAAGAGCGCGGCGTTGGACGCCACCTGGGGGAGGAGGCCGAGGTACTCGGGCACGATGCGGCCATCCGCCTCCGTGACGAGCATCTCGTCGGCGTGCCCGTGGTACTTGCCCGCGAACATGAGCAGTGTTGGCCGGCCCGTGAGATGGCGGGCGATCCGGATCGCCTCCGTGTTCGCGAGGGTGGCCGAGAGCGTGAACTGCCACCTGGGCCGGCCAAAGCGCCGCCCGAGCTCCTCGGACACCCACAGCGCGTCCTCCGACGGCAGCAGGAACTGCGAGCCGGCCGCGGCCCGCTCCGAGACGGCCCGCACCACCGGCTCGGGCGCGTAGCCGCAGAACATCGAGGTGTCCGCGATGTTCATGTCGAGGTAGCGGTTGCCGTCGGTGTCCGTGAAGTGCGCGCCCTCGCCCCGGTCGACGTACACGGGCGGGTGTCCCCACAACGAGGCCATCCACCCCATCGGCACGCCCCGAGGCATGAGCGGCCGGCCGCGCTCGATCAGCTCGAGCGATCGGCGGTGCGTGTCGAGGAAGCGCGCGAGCTCGCGTTCGGTCAGCTCGCCGACGCGGCGGCGATCGATGATCTCGGCGACGGCCACGCGGTCTCCTCGCTCCGCAGCCGGAGGTCGAAGACCTCCTCGACGTGCCGGGCGACGATCGGCGCCGCCTCCAAGACGGTCACCGTCCGTCCGGCCAGCTCGGAGAGGGAGGTTACCCCCTCATCCGGCAGGCCACAGGGAACGATCGCGTCGTACCGGGAGAGGTCGGTCGTGCAGTTGATCGCGAACCCGTGGAGCGAGACCCGCATCCGCATCAGCCGCACGCCGATGGCGCAGACCTTGCGCCGCCCGAACCAGACGCCCGTCTGGACGTCGCTCCGATGCAGCGAGACGCCGAGGTCGGCCGCGGCCCGGATCACGACCTCCTCGAGGTCGCGGACGAAGCGAAGGGCGTCGGGGCGCGTCCCGAGGTCGAGCACGGGATAGCCGACGAGCTGGCCGGGACCGTGGAACGTGAACGACCCTCCGCGATCGATGAACCGCACCTCCGCACCGGTCGCCCGGATCCGGTCCTCGGTCCACACGAGGTGGTCCGCGCTCCAGCGGCGACCGGCCGTGTAGACGGGCGAATGCTCGAGCAGGATCAGCGCATCGAGCGGCTCGGAGCCGCGCAGCCGCGCCTCGGCGAGCTCGTGCATGGCGGCGTTGGCGTCGTCGTAGTCGACGAGCCCGGTGGGTCGGATCAGCCGGCCGGGGCGGGGCATCGGGTCAGACCCCGAGGTCTTCGGCGAAGTCCCAGGACTCCAGGTTCTGCTTCACGCGTGCCAGGAACCGCGTGGCGACCTCACCGTCGAGCACGCGGTGGTCCCAGGACATCGAGACGTTCACCATCGAGCGGACGGCGATCGCGTCGTCGATCACGACGGGCCGCTTCACGATCGCGTCGAGCGACAGGATGCCCGTGTTCGGGGTGCTGATGATCGGCACCGAGGCGACGGAGCCGTAGGGGCCGGGGTTCGTGATCGTGAACGTGGCGCCCTGCACCTCGTCGGGCTGCAGCTGGTGAGCTCGCGCGCGCGCGGCCAGGTCGGCGATCGCCCGCGCGATGCCGACCGAGTTCATCCCGTCGGCTCCCTTGATCACCGGCACGATGAGCCCGGCGTCGTACGAGACCGCGATCCCCATGTTCACGTACCGGTGCAGCACGATGTTGTCGCCGTCGAGCCGGGCGTTCACGTAGGGGTATTCGAGCAGCGCGTCGATCGTGGCTCGGACGACGAACGGAAGGTACGTCAGGTTGACGCCGTGCTTGTCGCGGAAGGCGCCCTTGGCGCGCTCGCGGAGCTTGACCAGGTGGTCCACGTTGACCTCCACCATCGTCCAGGCCCGCGCCGTGGTCTGGATCGAGCCGACCATGTGCTGCGCGATCGCCTTGCGGATGTGGGTCACCTGGACGACCTCCTCGCCCTCACCCCCGGCCGCCACCGGCGCCGGAGCGGGCGGAGGCGCCGGCGGAGCCTTCGGC
>JBOGVL010000417.1:0-2139 GCA_050692535.1 Actinomycetota bacterium
GCGTGGCGCCACGCGACGCGCTCGTGGGATCCACTCGGCGACGCCCGCGCGTTCGCCGAGCTGGTCGGCATCCTTCGCCGCGAGCGCTTCGACCTGGTCCACACGCACAACCCCAAGCCCGGGGTGATCGGGCGCATCGCGGCGCGCGTGGCGGGCGTGCCATGCGTCGCGAACACGGTGCACGGCCTCTACGCGTCGCCCGACGACGGCGCGCTTCGCAAGACGGCGGTGCTCGGCAGCGAGTGGGTCGCCGCCCGTTTCAGCGATCTCGAGCTGTACCAGAGCGAGGAGGATCTCGCGTGGGCGCACCGTTGGCGGATCGTGCGAGATCGACGCGCCGTCCACCTGGGCAACGGCATCGACCTGGACGTCTTCGATCCGGCCGCCGTGGACCGGGGCCGCCTGTCCGCGCTCCGGGCCGAGCTCGGGATCGCGGAGGACGCGCCCGTGGTCGGCACCGTCGGACGGATCGTCGCCGAGAAGGGATATCGGGAGTTCTTCGCCGCGGCCCGCGTCATCCGCGCAGAACGTCCGGAGGTGCGGTTCCTCGCGATCGGCGACGTGGATCCGGCGAAGGACGACACGCTGTCCGCTGCCGAGCTCGCGCGGGTCGCGGACGACGTGGTGGTGACGGGGTGGCGGGAGGACGTCCGGGACCTCCTCGCCCTGCTGGATGTGTTCGTCCTCGCCTCGTGGCGGGAGGGCATGCCGCGCTCGGCCATCGAGGCCGGTGCGATGGCTCGCCCCCTGGTGCTGACCGACATCCGTGGATGCCGCGAGGTCGCGGGGGCGGACGGGGGCGGCGCCGTCCTGGTTCCGCCCCGTGACGCCGAACAGCTCACCGACGCGATCCGCTCGCTCCTCGCCGACCCGGCGCTTCGCGGGCGGATGGGATCGGCCGCCCGTCGGCGAGCGGTCGAGCGGTTCGACGAACGGCGGGTCACCTCGACGGTGGCGGCGTCGACGCGACGCCTGCTCGGTCGACGCGGTCTGCCGACGGCCGGGTCGGAGGCGGTCCGGATCCGTCCCGCGCGGAGATCGGACGCCTCGGCGATGGCGCACATCCATCGCGCGGCGCTCCCGGATGCGTTCCTCTCGGCGCTGGGGGAGCGATTCCTGCATCGCCTGTACCTCGCGCTCGCGACCGATCCGTCGGCCGTCGCCCTCGTCGCCGAGAACGGCCGCGGCGTGCTGGGATTCGCCTCGGGCGCGCCGTCCGTCGGCGCGTTCTACCGGCGGTTCGCGTACCGGCACGGCCTGCCGGCGGTCCTCGCGGCCCTCCCGAAGCTGTTGGAGCCCGGCGTCCTCCGCCGGCTGCGGGAGACGGCGAGCCACCCGGAGAGGACGGCCTCGCTTCCCCCGGCGGAGCTGTTGTCCATCGCCGTCGAGCCGGCCGAGCGGAGCTCCGGCATCGGGGCACGTCTGGCGCGGGGGATCCTCGACGGCCTGTCGTCGCGAGGGGCCGACGAGGTGAAGGTCGTGGTCGGTGTCGACAACGAAGGGGCGAACCGCTTCTACGAGCGGCTCGGGTTCCGCCCCGCCGCCCGCATCGCCGTGCACGGCACCGGCGCGAGCAACGTCTGGGTGATCCGATGCCCTTCCTGATCGCGTTCGGGCTCTCGGTGCTCGCGACACCCCTGGCCGGCCTGCTGGGACGCGCGGCGGGACTGGTGGACCGGCCGGCGCCGGACGCTTTGAAGGTGCACACCCAACCCGTGCCGTTCACCGGCGGGCTCGCCGTGATCGCCGCGGCCCTGGTCTCGTTCGCCGTGGTGGGGTGGAACATCCCGGGCGCGGTCGTCGGCGGCATCGTCGCCGCCCTCGGGCTCGGGCTCGTCGACGACGCCCGTCCCCTCCCGCCGTGGCTCCGTCTCGTGCTCCAGACGGGAGTGGGCGTGGCGATCGGGTGGGCGCTCCCACTGGAGTTCCTCGGCGCAGTCGGGGGGGCCGCGACCGCCGCGATCGTGGTGGCGACCGTGAACGCCGTGAACCTCCTCGACGGCCAGGACGGGCTGGCGGGGGGCGTCGCGGCGATCGCCGCTGCCGCGCTCGCGATCGTGATCGGCGGGTCGGGCGCGGCGGATCTTGCGCTCGCGCTGGCAGGGGGCCTCGGCGGTTTCGTCGTGTGGAACCGTCCCC
>JBOGVL010000418.1:0-2117 GCA_050692535.1 Actinomycetota bacterium
GGCCGCGTGGCGACCCGTCCCGGTGGAACGGGGAGCCCTCGGGCCGGCCGCCGCAGACTCGGCGCCGGCCGTGCTCCAGGCCGTGCTGACGTCGGCCACCGGGCAGGCCGCGGAGAACGACCTCACAACCGCCCACCGGATCCGCCGTCGACTCGAGCGTTCGATCGCGCGCGAGGGCCTCGACGCGTACGTCGTCTCGCTGAGCTTTCGAACCGTCACGTACAAGGCGCTCGTCCGCGCGAGCGAGCTCGACCACTTCTACCCGGACCTCCGGGACGAACGGTGTCGTGGGTGGTTCACGATCTTCCACCAGCGGTATTCGACGAACACGTCGCCGGGTTGGGAGCGGGCCCAGCCGTTCCGCACGCTCTGCCACAACGGGGAGATCAACACCCTGTCGGGCAACGCGGCGCGCATGCGCACTCGCGAGGGCGCGTTCGGCGCGGGGGCCACCGAGCTCGAGGAGCTGCTGAGGCCCGCGATCGACGAGCGCGGCTCAGACTCCTCGATGCTGGACGAGACGATCGAGCTGCTCGTCTCGCACGCCGCGCCGGACACCGGGCCGCGCGACGTCCGCCACGCGATCGCGATGGCCGTCCCGCGCGCCTGGGAGCGCGATCCGGCGACGAGCGACGAGGCCCGCGCGTTCTTCCGATGGCACGAGGCGCGGATGGAGCCGTGGGACGGCCCGGCCGCGCTGGTGTTCACCGACGGTCGCACCGTGGGCGCGGCGCTGGACCGGAACGGGTTGCGGCCGCTGCGATACGCGGCGACCGACGACGGGCTCGTCGTCTGCGCGTCCGAGACGGGCGTCGTCGACCTCGACGGCACGCGGGTGCGGCACGGGCGTCTGGGGCCCGGCGACATGATCGCCGTCGATCCGGACGCCGGCGGGCTGCAGCTCGACCCCCTGGCGATGCTGGTGGGCGGCCGCCCCTACCGTCGCTGGCTCGAGCGGGAGCGGACGCGCGCGCTCCCGGCGTCGTTCGACGGCGGCCCGGACGACCTGACCCGCGCCCAGGTCGCCAACGGGCTCACGCGCGAGGACCTCGCGCTGGCCGTCCGACCGATGGCGTCGACCGGGCACGAGCCCACCTTCTCCATGGGCGACGACACGCCGATGCCGGCGCTCGCGCGGCGCCCGCGACCGGTGACGACGTTCCTCCGTCAGCGATTCGCGCAGGTCACGAACCCGGCGCTCGACCACCTCCGCGAGGGCTGGGTGATGTCGCTCCGGACCCTGCTCGGACCTCGGCCGCCACTGCTGGGGGACGGGCCGGCCGAGCTCCCGATCGTCGAACTCGACTCGTTCCTGCTGGAGGGAGCCCCCGCGGGGCGACGGCTCGACGCGACCTGGGACCCGGCGGAAGGACCCGAGGGCCTCGAGCGCGCGCTCGGCCGGCTCTCGAGGGATGCGATCGACGCATGCCGGTTCGGCGAGGGCGTGCTCGTGGTGTCCAACGCGGCCGCGGGGCCCGGGCGCGTGCCCGTACCGAACGTCCTGGCCGTCGGGGCGGTCCACACGGCACTCGTCGAGTGCGGCCTGCGCCCGAGCACGTCCGTCGTCGCGCTCGCGGACGACGCGATCGGCTCGCACGACGCGGCGTGCCTGCTCACCTGCGGGGCCGAAGCGATCGTCCCGCGCCTCGCGCTCGCGACGGTGACCGACCTGCACGACGAGGGCCGGCTGCCCGGGATCGGTTCGGCCGAGGAGGCCCGCGCCAACTACCGGCACGCCGTCGAGGAGGGCGTCCGCAAGTCGATGTCGCGCCTGGGGATCTCCGTCGTCGACTCGTACCGGGGGGCCCGCGCGGTCGACGCGCTCGGCCTGGCCGACGAGGTCGTCGCGTGCTGTTTCCCGGGCGTCGTCTCGGTGATCGGCGGACTCGGCTTCCGCGCGCTCGCCGAGCACGCGCTGGAGCGGTGGGCCGCCGCGTTCGGCGACGTGCGGCCGCAGCTCGCGAACCCCGGCGTCGTGAAGTTCCAGCGCGCCGGCGAGTACCACGGGAGCAACCCCGATGTCGTGCGCGCGCTGCACCGGACCGTCGACCCCGGGCTCGCGCGGCTGCGCTCGACCGCCGCCGGCACGGACGGGGACGACGGACCCCGGACGACCC
>JBOGVL010000419.1:0-2099 GCA_050692535.1 Actinomycetota bacterium
ATCTCCCGCTGGCGCTTGGTCAGATCCATGCCCGTACGCCCTCCTTCTCAGTCCCGTTGCTGGCCTCTTGTTGGGAACACATGTTCGCAGAGTAGCCCCTCCTGCGGACGGATGCAAGGCGCCCTCCCCCCTGCTCTAGAATCGTCGCGTCACGCGCCTGTGGCGGAACTGGTAGACGCGCAAGGTTGAGGGCCTTGTCCCCGGTTACGGGGGTGGGAGTTCGACTCTCCCCGGGCGCACTACGGAGACGCTATGGCCGCTTAGCTCCTCCTTTCACGCAGCGGAGCCTCTCGGCTTCAGCCGGAGCGCCGCCGGACGGAGCTGTGCACGGCATCGCGCAGCGCTTTCTCGCGCGGATCGTCGAACATGTGGAAGTTCATGTTGTTCATCACGTAGGCGAAGCCGAGCCGTGCGTCGGGATCGGCGACGTCACGCCATCGCGGACTCCGGGGCGGCGAATCCGACCGCGACAGCGACGAACCCCATGACCTGGCCGAGCCGCTCCCGAGGGCGGTCGGGCGCGATCGCTTCGCCGCCGAGAGCCGAGTCGTCGTGGGCGGTCCTGATCGTGGTCCTCGGCGCGACTCCTAGACTCCTAGGCTGTTTATCCAGCTGCCGGGTAGGTGGCACTCCGGCGGCCGATCAGTCCCGGAACGGGGCCAGGAACTCAGTCAGCGCCGCCAGCATCTCCTCGGGAGCCTGCTCGGCGACCCTGCAGGGAGGTTAGGCGCGCCGGAGACGGAGCCGGGCCCTTCCGGGATCGGTACATCGGTGCGGGATGCGCTCATGAGGATCTCCTTCCTGTCCGGCCACCGCGTCGCGGGCCAAGGGTCGGAACCGGAACAGATCGCCCGTCTGGGGGCCGGAGCCGAGCAAGGTGACCCTACTTCGATCACACCGGCCGGGTCAAGTGTCTGGATCTGGGCTCAGAGTTGGCGCGCCCCCGTCTGGTTCGTGCGGCGATCCCGAACGCCCTCGCGGGCGATCTGGTCGCGAGAGTCAGCGTCTGCGGCCTCGACCTTGCGTGCTTCCGCCAGCACCTCCTCGATCTGGCCGTCCGGGATCACTACGGCTCCGGACGAGTCGGCGAACACGTACACGCCGGGGAGCACGCCTACGCCCTCGAGGACTACCGGCACGTTTGCCTGAAACGGCGTGACACGGTCGCCTCCCCAATGCGTCGCCTCGCCGGAGCAGTAGGCGGCGAAGTCGTAGCGCGCAAGCTCGTCGAAGTCGCGCAGGCGGCCATCCGTGAGCACCCCGGCACACCCCCACTCATGGAGCCGCATCAGCTTGGTGCCCCCGCCCATCGACGTGTCGGTGTAACCGTTGGACGCCAACACGACCACCTTGCCGGCCGGCTCGTCGCCGACCGCCTCGTAGAAGAGGTTGGCGAGGTTGTAGCGCTCGGGGTCGAGCGTGGCGGAGCAGCTCGGAAAGTAGGAGATCGTCACCGCCGGGCCGAACAGCGTTCGCCCGGGCGTCGGGCTGACCAAGTCCAGAATGTGGCAACGGTGACGGTGCAGGCGCCCCATTGCATCGACGAGGTCGGCGCACTTGAGCCCGGTGACATCCATCATCCGAAACGCGAGCGCGGGATTCGGGTCTCTCCCCGCACCTGCGGGAGCATAGAGGCTGGGCGCTGGGATCGAATGGCGGCGATCCGTACCTGCTGACGGCGACGCAGGAAGCGGCCCAGCAGGTTCGGCGCCCGAGGGACTACTACCGTCCGCTGGAGAAGCCCGGCAGCTCATTCGGTCATGCTCTGTGTGCGCGATCGGGCTACCTCCGGCGCGCGTTTCGTGGCCCCAGTCATGGCCCCAATATGAGCGAAAGTGAGCGAACTGAGCGAACCTCAAACGGCCCTAGGAAGCCAGGTGGCATCCAGGAGGACCCCCTGCAACAAGGTTGAGGGCCTTGTGGGCTGAATAGGCCCGTGGAGGTTCGACTCCTCTCAGGCGCACTGGAAGCCCCTGCAAACGGTGAGTTTCGGGTAAGCGTTCAGTCCCCGGCTGATGCTCAGACCAGAAGTGGTGCGGGATCGCCACGGGGCTTGGCGGCGAGCACGTCCGCGAGGTAGGCGAACAGGGACCGCCCCT
>JBOGVL010000420.1:0-2095 GCA_050692535.1 Actinomycetota bacterium
CGTAGCCAGGGACCAAGCGCCGGTACGAGTTCGTCGTCGGGTTCGTGAAGGCCAGCAGCTGCGGCGCGTGGTCCAGGAGGCCTCCGATGTACCACCGCGCTGTGTCGCTGATGCCCGCGTAGCCGACCTCGTCCCAGAACAGGTTCTCGTCGTCCCGCCACAGCGACTGGTGGGTGTGCATCCCGGACCCGTTGTCCTGGAAGATCGGCTTGGGCATGAACGTGACGGTCTTGCCCGCCGCTCGCGCCGTGCTCTTGACGACGTACTTGTACTTCATGACGTTGTCCGCGGTCGCGAGCAAAGTCCCGTAGCGCATGTCGATCTCGGCCTGCCCTGCCGTCCCCACCTCGTGGTGGTGGACCTCGATCTGGATGCCGACCTGCTCGAGGTTGAGCACCATCTCGGACCGCAGGTCCTGGTAGTGGTCCATGGGTGGGAGGGGGAAGTACCCCTCTTTGTACCGGGGTTTGTAGCCGAGGTTCGGTTCGCCGCCGAGCTCGCGCTCGCGGCCCGAGTTCCACACACCTTCGATCGCGTCGATGTGGTAATAGCCCTCGTGCTGGTTCTGGTCGAACCGGATCGAGTCGAAGATGTAGAACTCGCACTCGGGGCCCCAGAACGAGGTGTCCGCGATCCCGGTCTGCCTGAGGTGCAGCTCGGCCTTGCGGGCGATGTAGCGCGGGTCCCGCGTGTACATCTCGCCGGTCACGGGGTCCTTCACGAAGCAGTTCAGGTTCAGCGTGGTGTGCCTCGTGAACGGGTCGAGGTACGCCGTGTCGGGGTCGGGCACCAGGAGCATGTCCGACTCCTGGATCTCCTGGAACCCGCGGATCGAGGAGCCGTCGAAGCCGAGCCCGTCCGTGAAGCTCTCCTCGGTGAGCTCAGCCACGGGGACGGAGAAGTGCTGCATCAGCCCCGGAAGGTCGGCGAACCGCAGATCGACGATCTCGGCGCCCGATTCCTTCGCGAGGGCGAGGACCTCTTTCGGCGTGGTCATGCCCCGTCTTCCCCTTTCCCTTCACCTGGGTCGATCGTCCAAGGGTAGGGGCGCGCGCGGAGGCAGCGGTTTCGGGCGCGTTAACTCTTCGTTACCGCCGTCGGCTCGGGGGCCACGTCGGGCTCCCAGTCGCGGATCAGATCGGCGACCTTGGCGACCAGGGCCGCGGCGCCGGCCACCTCGATCACCCGCCCGAACGGCGTGCGGAAGAACGGGTGCCGCAGGATCAGAGGGGTCGACAGCAGCAGCGCCCTCGCCCCGATCGCCCGCACGCGGCGGCCCTGGGGCGTGCCCAGCCAGGCCCGGGCCTCGTCGGCGCCGCGGACGAGGGCGTCCTCCAGCTCGTCGGCGAGCCGACGGACCTCATCGGCGGAGGGCAGTGCCACCTTCACGGCTCGAAGGTACCCGGCGCGGGCCGCCCCCGAACCCCTGCGGGGACCCCGCCGCGAGTGATTCGGCGAACCCCCGGGTCCAGGGCGGTGGCCCGCGGGCCGATGAACAACGGAATGCACATCAAGTCCACCCCCGAGGCGCGTTCGATGATCCTCGAACGCGGAGGTCTGCTGTTCGTGCGGCTCTCGCGCGTCGCGAGCGTTCGAGGCGCGATGCGCCGGCTGCTGGTCACCACCGAGCCGCCCCCGGACGCCCTCGAGTACCGACGGTACGAGACGAAAGGCTTCCTCCTGTTCCTCCACCCGGGGGTCCGGCCGCCGAAGGAGCTCCACGTGGAGGTCGTCGGCTGGCTCAGCCGTCGCGTGGAGGCGTTCTGGAACGGCTGCGCGTTCGTCTTCTGAGGCTCAGACGTCGGCGCCGCGGTAGCCGACGCCGCGGACCGTCTCGATCAGCCCCTCGAACTCGGGCCCCAGCTTGGCGCGGAGCCGGCGGATGTGGACGTCGACCGTCCTCGTGCCCCCGTAGAAGTCGTAGCCCCAGACCTCGCGGAGCAGGGCCGGCCGGGTGAACACGCGGCCCGGCCGCTCGCCGAGGTAGCGCAGCAGCTCGAACTCCTTGTACGTGAGGTCGAGCGAGCGGCCCTGCACCGTGACCCGGTAGGCGTCGGTGTCGAGCGTGAGCGCCCCGAGTCGCACCGTGCTCGCC
>JBOGVL010000421.1:0-2094 GCA_050692535.1 Actinomycetota bacterium
GAGTGGGCCGTCGCGCGCGTGGCCACCTCGGCCCGTCTCGCCGGCGCGATCGGCGGCGAGCCGCTGCTCGGCCGGATCGAGCCCGGCGCGCCCGCGGACCTGGTCGTGCTCGCCTACGACCCGCCGACCCCGCTCCGGTCCGAGAACCTCGCCGGGCACTGGGTCTTCGGGATGTCCTCGAGGCACGTTCGCGACGTGGTCGTGAACGGCGAGCTCGTGGTGCGCGACGGACGCCTGGTGCGAACCGACGAGGCCGAGCTCCGCGGCCGCTCCCGCGAGGCGGGCGAGGAGCTGTGGCGACGGGTCGACGAGACGCCGGCGCATCCGTTCGAGCCCGCGGGAGGCGATTGAGCGTGCCGGTCGTCACCGAGGGCCGCGTGGCCCTGTACCTACAGGACAAACACCCGATCCGCGACGGGCTCGGGTACGTGCGGCACGCCGAAGCCCGTGGGTTCGAAGCCGTCTGGCAGGCGGAGAGCCGGCTCGTCCGCGAGGCCACCGTCCCGATGGCCGCGTTCGCGGCGACGACCGAGCGGATCAAGGTCGGCTCGGGCGTCGTGAACTGCTGGACACGCAATGTTGGGCTGATGGCCGCGACGTTCGTCACCCTCGACGACCTCGCGCCGGGACGGGTGCTGCTCGGGCTGGGCGCGTGGTGGGAGCCGCTCGCCACCAAGGTCGGCGTGCGTCGCGAGCGCCCCTTGCTCGCGATGCGCGAGTACCTCGAGGTCGTTCGCCGGTTGATCGCGATGGAGAACGTGACGTTCCACGGCGAGTTCGTCGACGTCGAGGACATCGAGATCGACATCGTCCACGGCGACCGTTCGGCGCGGCGGGTGCCGATCTATCTCGGCGCGACCGGGATGCGGATGATGGAGCTCGCCGGCGAGATCGCCGACGGCGTGCTGCTCAACTACCTCGTGAGCCCCGCGTACAACGCCGAGGCGATGGAGCGCCTCTCCTCCGGCGCGGCGCTCGCCGGACGAAACCTGGACGACGTCGACCGGCCGCAGCTCGTCGTGTGCTCGCTGGACGAGGATCGCGAGGTCGCGCTCGACCGCGCCCGCGAGCTCGTCACGCAGTACCTGGGGCAGCAGCCACACATCGGGAAGGCGAGCGGCGTCGACCCGTCCCTCCTCGAGGACATCGCGCGGGTGCTCACGTGGCCGGCCACCCCCGAGGACATCCGCAAGGCCATGACGCTCGTGTCGGACGAGGTGGTGCAGATGCTCACGGCGTCGGGTACGCCCGACGAGTGCCGGGCGAAGGTGCGGGCGTACGTCGACGCCGGCTGCACCTGCCCGGTCCTGTATCCGCTCGGCGACGACGTGGGGGCAATGATCGACGCCTTCGCCGACGGAGGGTTCTGACCGTGGACGTGCTGCTGCCGCGGACGCTCGAGGAGGCCCTCGAGCTCCGGGCCGAACGGCCGGAGGCGGTCCCGATCGCCGGCGGCACCGACCTGATGGTCGCGGTCAACTTCGACCAGATTCGGCCCCAGGCGTTCGTCGACCTCTCGCGGCTGCCCGAGCTCCGGGTGTGGCGGTTCGAGGACGGGCGCGTGTTCCTTGGGGCGGGGGTCACGTACACGCGGATCCAGCGGGAGCTGCCGCAGCTTCGGGCGCTGTGCCAATCGTCGCGAGGCGTCGGCTCGCCGCAGATCCGCAATCGCGGCACCATCGGCGGCAACCTCGGGACGGCGTCGCCGGCCGGCGAGAGCCTCCCCGTCCTCGGCGTCCACGACGCGGAGGTCGGCCTGGTCGCCGCGGGTGGGCGCGAGCGCTGGGTGCCGTGGCACGAGTTCCTCACCGGCGTGAAGACCACCACGCTCGGCCCCGACGAGTTGATCCTCGGGGCCCGGTGGCGTCATCTCGACGGGCCGCAGTCGTACTCGAAGGTCGGCACGCGCAACGCGATGGTCATCTCGATCGCGATGTTGTGCTTCGCGCTGGATCCGGCCGGACGCACCGTGCGCGTGTCGCTCGGCGCGGTCGCGCCGACGGCGATCCGCGCGCCCGAGGCGGAGGAGCAGTTGGCCGCCGAGCTGGAGCGCGCGGGCGCGTGGGACGACCTCCGCGCGCCCCTGTCCGCGGG
>JBOGVL010000422.1:0-2028 GCA_050692535.1 Actinomycetota bacterium
GCCCTACGTGCTGCCGAAGGCCCGCGATGGCAGTCGCCTCGGGCACGCCGAGCTCGTCGACTCGATGATCCACGACGGGTTGTGGTCGACGTTCACCAAGCTGCACATGGGGGAGTCCTCCGACGAGGTGAACGCGGAGCTCGGCATCTCGCGCGAAGACCAGGACGCATGGTCGGTCCGCTCGCATCGTCGCGCCCACGCGGCGTGGGAGTCGGGCGCCATGGCCGAGGAGGTCGTCCCGGTCGAGGCGCCGAGCCGAGACGGCGCCGTCGAGGTCGGTCGCGACGAGGGGATCCGGCCGGATTCGACGGCCGAATCGCTCGCGAAGCTGCCGCCCGCCTTCTCCGAGGGCGGCACGATCACCGCCGGAAACGCCTCACAGATCTCCGACGGCGCCTGTGCCGCGGTCGTCACGAGCCGCGAGACGGCCGACCGGCTGGGCCTGGCGCCGATCGCCGAGATCGTCGCGCACGGTATGAGCGCCGACCGGTTCCCGTACCTGCACACCGTCCCGGCGATCGCGCTCCAGAACGCGTTGAAGAAGGCGCAGCTCGACGTCCACGACCTTGGCCTGCTCGAGGTCAACGAGGCGTTCGCGGCGGTGTCGCTGAACGTGACCCGGATCCTGGGGTTCGACGAGGAGCTGGTCAACGTGAACGGGGGAGCGGTCGCGCTGGGTCACCCGATCGGCGCGAGCGGCGCCCGGATCGTCCTCACGCTGGCCCACGAGATGCGCCGGCGGGGCGTCGACCTCGGGGGCGCCACGATCTGCGGCGGCGGCGGCCAGGGCGACGCGCTGGTGCTGCGCCGCGCCTCGTGAGATGACCGACCTCGAGCGGTTCGAGCTCCCCGGGGAGCTGGAGGAGTTCCGCCGCCTCGTCCGGACGATCGCCGAGGAGCGCATCGCGCCGCGCGCGGCCGAGATCGACGAGAGCGACGAGTGGCCCGAGGACGTCTACAAGGTGCTCGTCGACAACGACCTCATGGGCGTCGGCTACCCCGAGGAGCACGGGGGGTCCGGGGGTGGTTCGCTGGCGTTCGGCGTGTTCATCGAGGAGCTCTCCCGCGTCTCGGCCGGCGTCTCGCTCACGCCGCTCGTGTCCAAGCTCGGCGTGATCCCACTGACGATCGCCGGCGACGACGAGAAGGCGGGGCGCATGACCGAGGGCATCGCCCGCGGCGAGCTCCTCATGTCGTACGCGCTCAGCGAACCCGGCGCGGGCTCCGACCCGGCCGCGATGTCCACCCGCTTCGAGCGGGACGGCGACTCGTGGGTGCTGAACGGAACGAAGCGCTTCATCACCGGGGCCGGCGTCTCGCAGGCGTACGTGGTGTTCGCGACCAGGGATCCGTCGCTGCGCTCGAGGGGCGTCTCGGCGTTCCTCGTGATGCGCGACGACCCCGGCGTCTCGTTCGGCGGCAAGGAGGACAAGATGGGGATTCGCGGGTCGCCGACCCGCGAGGTGATCTGCGAGGACGCGCGGATCCCGGCCGACCGGCTGATCGGCGAGGAGGACAAGGGCTTCACGTACGCGATGCGGACGCTCGACTACTCCCGGCCGGCGATCGCGGCGCAGGCGCTCGGGATCGCCCAGGGGGCCCTCGACTTCGCGGCCCGCTACGCGACCGAGCGCCGTCAGTTCGGGAAGGCGATCGGGGAGTTCCAGGGCGTGTCGTTCATGCTCGCCGACATGGCGATGCAGCTCGAGGCCGCGCGGATGCTCGTGTACAGGGCCCTCACGCTCTGCGACGCCGGCGACCCCCGCATGACGTACTTCTCCAGCGTCGCCAAGTGCTTCGCCTCCGACGCCGCGATGCGGATCACGACGGACGCCGTCCAGGTCCTCGGCGGCTACGGGTACATCCGCGAGTACCCCGTCGAGCGTTTCATGCGCGATGCCAAGATCACCCAGATCTACGAGGGCACCAACCAGATCCAGCGCGTCGTCATCGCGAGGGAGCTGCTCCGGACGCTCGGCTGAGACAGGAGGGGCCCGGGTCGCGTGGTGCAGACGCGCGGCCCGGGCC
>JBOGVL010000423.1:0-1995 GCA_050692535.1 Actinomycetota bacterium
GCTCGCGCAAGACCCCGAGGTCGGGACGCAGCTCGAAGATCTCGTCGACCTCCGTCATCAGGGTCCTGGCACCCGCCGCGTCGGACAGCGCCAGGTGGACGTGGGCGAGCTCCAGGCGCGTGTGCACGGCAACGGTCGGCAGGGCGTAGGTGAGGGTCCATCGAGTCCGCTGGGCGAGCACCAGGGCGTCGCGAGCGCGGCTCTGGTCGCCTCCCCGAAGCGCCACGCGCGCGGCCGCGGCGAACGAGGGCACGCTGGTCGCGTACTCCTCCAGGTGGGCTGCCCGCACGAGCTCATCAGCGCGGCTCGCGTACGCTCGCGCGGCCTCGGGCTCCCCCCGCGCGGTCGCGATCAGCGAGCGTTGCGCGTACGCGAACGTCGCGGCAGGGAAGGCTCCTCCGTCGACGCCGATCTCCGAGACCTCCGAGAAGTAGCCGTCGGCGGCCGCGAGGTCTCCGAGGGCGATGCAGGCGACTCCGGCAAGGCTGAGGGCGGCGGGTCGCCACGGGCTGGACGTGGGCTCCATGTCCACGGCCACCCGGGCGTCCTCCAGCATCGCGGCGGGGCCGCGGCGGCTCGTGAGCGCACTCAGCATGGCCCGCGCCGAGCTCGCGGACGCGCTCCCATCCGACGGCGTCCAGTCACCCGAGGCGGCGAAGGCCAGGTCGGACCATCGGTCGGCGGCCCGTGGCTCGCCGGACAGGACGGCCACCCACGCCGCGGTGACGGCCAGCGACGGGTACCGGGCGACCATGTCCGTCCCCAGGTAGTCGAGCCACCGATGCAGGGTGGCGATGCGGCCGCTGCGGCCAAGCGGGAAGATGTGCTGCTGGAACAGGCGGGCGACGCGGTCCGGCTCGCCGGAGGCGCGGGCGTGCTCCATCGCCTGCTCGAGCATGCCGTTGGCTTCGAACCAGTCGGCCGCCCGGCGATGAAGGCCGGCCACCTCGTCGGGTTCCCGGCGCTGGAGCTCGGACCGCAACACGTCGCGGAGCAGGTGGTGGTAGCGGTACCACTCGCGGCGGCGGTCCTGGGGCACCACGAGGAGGTTGGACTCCTCCAACGACTCCAGGACGTCCGCCGAGCCCTTCCGCCCGACGACCGCGTCGCACAGCGGACCGCACAGGCGCTCGAGCACCGACGTCCTGGTGAGGAACCGAACCCGCGCGCGAGGAAGTCGGGACAGCAGCTCCGAGCGCACGTAGTCCGTGACGAACCGATCGTCGCCGTTGAAGCTGATCGCCGGGACGCTCGACCGCGACTGCGCCTGGAGCGACAGCGCGGCGAGGTACAGGCCCACCGGCCAGCCCTCCGTCGCGTCCGCGAGCTCCTTCGACCCCTCCCGCGTCACGTCGAGCCCGGCACCGAGCAAGAGCCGATGGGCGCCGTCGGCATCGAGCGCCAGATCCCGGGCGCCGACCTCGACGAGCCGGCCGTCGGAGCGCAGACGCGACAGCGGCAGCCCGGTCATCGAACGTCCGGAGAGGGCGACCTGCGAGCCGACCGGCGTGTGCGCCGCCACCCGCACCACCGCGTCGACGCTCATCGGGTCCGTGAGACGGTCGACGTCGTCCAGCACGAGCACGACGGGTCTCGTCCGCCCCGTGAACGCCGCTCCAAGCCGCCGGACCACCGTCGCCGGGATCGACGCGCCTCGAGCCCGCAGCGTGGCGAACACCGAGTCCGGGAGCGGCTCGACGCGATGCAGCGCCGCGGCGACGTGCGCGAGGAGGACCAGCGGGTCGTTGTCGGCCTCGTCGATCGATACCCATGCGAAGGGCCGCCGGTCGTGCTCCGCCCAGTCCACGAGCAGCGACGTCTTCCCGTACCCTGCGGGCGCGGAGACCGCGACCACGGACGCCTGACGCGAGGCCCGCAGGCGGTCGACGGCCTCCGGACGGGGCACCAGGCCCGGCCGGGTCGGCGGAGGTTGGAGCTTGGCCTCAGTGACCTCGAACGGCAACGGGAGAGACCTGGGCTCGGTCTCCCCGCGCT
>JBOGVL010000424.1:0-1995 GCA_050692535.1 Actinomycetota bacterium
CCGTGCTCGCGATCGTCATCTCGCGAACCGGTTCGCCGAGCGCGCCGCCGGAGATCCGCAGACCCGTGGCTCCGACCGAGAACTCGCCGCTGATCGGGTTGGCGCCGGAGTGCACGCCCGACACGTCCTGGATGAGGACACCGCCCTCCGCCGATCGCAGCAGGTCCGCGAACGCCCGCGCTCCCGGCTCGACGTAGAAGTTGGTGGCGCCCACGCCGGGGGTGGAGCGGTAGCCGGCGCGATCCGCGTTGCCGGTCGAGGTCGTGCCCCCGCGGCGCGCCGTGTACGTGTTGTGGAGGAACCCGGTGAGCTCGCCCCGGGTGATCAGCTCGGTCCGGCCGGTCGGCACGCCCTCGTCGTCGAACGGAGCGGCCGCCGGGCCCTGCAGGAGCCGCCCGTCGTCGACGAGCGTGAACGCCTCGGCGCCGACCCGCTCCCCGACGAGCTCCGCGAAGAGCGAGCGTCCCTTCTGGACGGCCTCGGCGGAGAGCGCGCCGGCGAGCACGCCGAGGAACGAGGACGCGGCGAACGGATCGAGCAGGACCGGGACGCGCTGCGTCGCCGGCTTCGCGGCGCCGAGCATGCGCGCCGCCCGTTCGACGGCCTCGCGGGCGATCCCGTCGGGGTCGAGGTCGGCGACTCGGTGCGCGACCTGGAACGAGAACCCGGTCTGCGTGTCGCCGTCCTGCTCGGCGAGCGCCACCGCCACGCACCAGCACCCCGTTCGTTCGAACTCGGCCGACACGCCGGACGTCGACGCGATCGCCGCCCGTCCGACCGCGTCGCCGAACGAGCAGTGCTCGATCTTGGTGACCCGGCGGTCCGAGGACGTCGCGACGCGCTCGAGGCCGAGGGCGACGGCGACCTTCCGATCGGGCGGCATCGTCGCCTGCTCCTCGAAGTACAGGCCGTCGATCGGGTCGTAGGAGCCGGCCTCGGGCAGCGCGTTGTGCTCGTCCGGCGTGGCGAGCGCCGCGTTCTGCCGCGCGAGGTCCATGGTCCGCCGGACCTCCTCGAGCGAGGGATCCGCCGCGTAGGCGAACCCGAGCCGGCCTCCGGAGATCACACGAACGCCGAGCCCGCGGCTCTCCGCGGAGGTGAGCCCCTCGACCTCGCCCTTGCGGGCCTCGACCTCCGTGCGGCGCGACTCCTCGGCGTACGCCTCGACGGACTCGTCGTCGTTCGCGGCGCCGACCGCGGCGGCGGCGAGATCGCGAAGGTCAGGCACCCGTGCCCCCGACGGTGATCCGGGAGATGCGCAACGTCGGCGACCCGCTGCCGACCGGGACGCCCTGCCCGTCCTTGCCGCAGACGCCCGGCCAGATGTCGAAGTCGTCGGCGACGCCGTCGACGTTCGACATGACCTCGATGGCGCGGCCGATCAAGTTGGCGCCGCGCACGGGCGTGGTGACCTCCCCGTGCTCGATCAGGAAGGCCTCGGAGCAGCCGAACACGAAGTCGCCGGTCGCCGGGTTCGTCTGGCCGCCGGCGAGCGCGGTCACGAAGACACCCCGTTCGGTCGAGGCGATCAGCTCGTCCGGACGCGAGGCGCCGTTCAGGATGTAGGTGTTGGACATCCGCGGGATCGGCGGATGCGCGTAGGACTGGCGGCGCCCGTTCCCGCTGGAGGCGACGTCGTCCTTCTCCGCCCGGAGCCGGTCGTAGAGCCAGCCGCGCAGGATCCCGCCCTCGAACAGGACCGTGCGCTGGGCCGGCGTCCCCTCGTCGTCGAAGGAGAAGGAACCCCACGCGTTGGGAACCGTCGCGTCGTCCACGCCGCTCAGGATCTCGGAGGCGAGCCGCTCGCCCACCCGCCCGCGGTACACGCTCGCCTCCTTGTCGACGATGTCGGCCTCGAGCGGGTGGCCGACCGCCTCGTGGAACAGGACGCCCCCCATCCCGGGGGCGAGCACAGCGGTCATCTCCCCGGCCGGCGCGGGGCGTGCGTCGAGCATCGTCACCGCCCGTCGGGAGGCGACCAACGCCGTGGTCGCC
>JBOGVL010000425.1:0-1987 GCA_050692535.1 Actinomycetota bacterium
GAGTTGGACTGGGGCCTCGAGCGCGTCTTCGAGGTCCTGGCCTCGGCCGCGCCGGGCTGAGTCAGTGCCCGGGTGGGACCGGCATGCCGGCCCGCTCACGACCGGAGACGCCTCCCGGACCGGCATCGCCCGCTGGCGCGAACGCCTCCGGGTGCGCCGTGAGGCCGTAGACGATCAGCAGGTCCATCGCCAGCACCGCGAGCGCCCACGCCGTGTTCCCGCCGAGGGACACGAACGCGACGACGGCCGAACCCGCCGCCAGCACGATGCCGAGCGTCCGACCCGCCGTGCTGCGATTGACCAGCATCGACGCCGCCCCGATCTGCAGGAACCCGACGACGAGCCAGACGATGGCCCAGAACTGCAGGTTCTCGTAGACCAGCCCGCTCTCGGCGAAGTACTCCTTCTTGAACAGGGCCGTCAGGCCCTGGATCGCGTTCGAGATGCCCACGATCGCGAACACGACCGCCGCGAAGTCACCCCAGCCGCCACCACGCCGATGCCCGGTCATCGTCCCCCTCCCGCTCGACCTGCGGAGCTTACTCCCGCGGCGGTCGTGACCGTTGGTCACGTCGTGCCGGGCGGCCGCCGATCGGGCGGCGTCTAGACTCGCGTGACCCGACACCCGAGGGAGGGCGATCGTGATGGCCAAAGGAATCCTGGAGCGCCTCGCCGAAGCCCCGGTCCTCGGTGACGGGGGATATCTGCTGGAGCTCGAGAAGCGCGGATACGTGCAGGCCGGACCGTTCACACCCGAGGTCGTGCTCGACCACCCCGACGCGCTCGCGCAGCTGCACCGAGAGTTCCTGCGCGCCGGCGTGGACGTGCTACAGACCATGACCTTCTATGCGAGCGACGACAAGCTCGCGACGGTCGGTCTCGCCGGCAAGGTCGACGAGATCAACCGGAACGCGGTGCGGATCGCCCGCGAGGTCGCGGCCGAGGGCGACGCGCTGGTCGCCGGCAACCTCTCGCTGACGTGGGCGTACCTGCCGGAGGATCCGGCGAGCCCCGACCACGTCCGGGCGCTGTTCGACCGGCAGCTCCAGGACCAGATGGACGCCGGTCCGCCCGACTTCTGGATCGGCGAGACGTTCTCCTACCTCGGCGAGGCGCTCCTCTTCGTCGAGCGCGCGGCGGCGACGGGGCTCCCGGTGATGGTGACCATGTCCTTCGAACAGCCGGTGCCGCGCTCGTACGAGGACGACACGCCCGCCGAGTGCGCGCGCCGCCTCCGGGACGCGGGCGCGGACGTCGTCGGCGTGAACTGCCTCAACGGCCCCGCCCAGCAGCTCCCGATCGCGATCGAGATGCGCGAGGCCGTCGACGGCTTCGTCGCGGCACAGCCGGTCGCGTACCGCACCTCCGAGGAGCGACCGGACTTCACCGCACAGCCGAGCTTCCCGTACGGCCTCGACCCGCTCCAGCTCTCGCGGCAGGAGATGGCCGAGTTCGCTCGCGGCGCCGCCGACGCGGGAGTGAGCTACGTCGGCTCGTGCTGCGGTTCGGTCCAGGCGCACGTCCGCGCGATGGCGAAGGTGCTCGGCAAGCTCCCGGAGGAGGAACGGGAGTGGCGGAGCGAGTCGGGGCGAGCCATGAGCGCGTACGAGTACCACTCGCACACCGAATCCGAGGTCTGATCGTGGGCGAGCGCCGGGAGTTCGAGGTCGCGGTCGTCGGCCTCGGCGGGATCGGCTCCGGCGCCGTGTACTGGGCGGCCAAACGTGTCGGCGGCGGCGTCCTCGGGCTCGAACGGTTCGAGCTCGGCCACGAGCGCGGGGCTTCGCAGGACCACTCGCGGATCATCCGGCTGAGCTACCACACGGCCGACTACGTCCGGTTCGCCCGCGACGCGTACGCCGCGTGGTCCCTCCTGGAGGAGGAATCGAGGCAGCACCTCGTGATCCGCACGGGCGGCCTCGACCTGTATCCGGAGAGCGCCCACGGGTGGATGAAGGAATACACGCGCGCGCTCGACGAGGTCGGC
>JBOGVL010000426.1:0-1979 GCA_050692535.1 Actinomycetota bacterium
TCATGCCTGGCAACCCCGCCCGCGGGCTCGACGGCCACCAGGGCGTCGTCCTCCTCTCCGACGGCGAGACGGGTGAGATCCGCGCGGTGATCAACGCCTCGGCGATCACCGCGATCCGCACGGGGGCCGTGTCCGCGGTGGCGACGCGACTCCTCGCCCGCGAGGACGCGCGCGAGCTCACCGTGCTCGGCGCAGGCGTGCAGGCGCGCTCGCACCTGGCGGCGATGTCCGTCGCCCGTGACTTCGAGGTCGCCCGCATCTGGAGCCGGACGCCCGAGCGCGCGCAGGCACTCGCCGCCGAGGCGAGCACCCCCTTCCCGGTCGAGGTCGCGGCCAGCGCCGAGGAGGCCGTCGCGAACGCGGACGTCGTCTGCACGACCACGTCGGCCTCCGAGCCGATCCTGCGCCGCGAGTGGCTCCGGGACGGCGCGCACGTGAACGCGGTCGGCTCGAGCATCCCGACCTCGCGGGAGCTGGACACGGCCACGATGGCCGCGGCGGCGCTCTTCGTCGACCGGCGCGAGTCGACGCTCAGCGAGGCGGGTGACTTCCTCTTCCCCCAGCAGGAGGGCGAGATCGGGCCGGAGCACATCCGCGCTGAGCTCGGCGAGCTCCTGGCCGGCCGTGCCGAGGGCAGGACGGCGGACCAAGAGCTCACCGTCTTCAAGTCCCTTGGCCTCGCGGTCGAGGACCTCGCCGCCGCAGAGCACCTCTACAGTCGCGCGCGCGAGACGGGCGCGGGAACCGAGGTCGAGCTCTGATCCCGCTCGAGGACATCCGCCGCGCGCGCGAGGTGATCGCCGGCACCGCCCTCAGGACGCCGCTCGTCCGGCTCCACCTCGACGACGCGCCGGCCGAGATCTACCTCAAGCTGGAGAACCTCCAACCGATCAACTCCTTCAAGATCCGGGGCGCGTACAACGCGATGACGGAGGCGCCGCCCGAGCAGCTGGCGCACGGCGTTGTCACCGCGAGCGCCGGGAACATGGCCCAGGGCGTCGGCTGGGCGGCCCGGGAGCTCGGCATCCCGTGGACGGTGATCGTCCCCGACCATGCGCCCGAGACGAAGCTCGCGGCGATCGAGCGCCTCGGCGGCAGCTACGTGAAGGTGCCGTTCGACCGCTGGTGGCAGGCGCTCGAGGAGCGGAGCTTTCCCGGCGTCGAAGGTTTCTTCGTCCACCCCGTCGAGGACGAGCCCGTGATGGCGGGGAACGGCACGATCGGCCTCGAGCTGCTCGAGGACCTGCCGGATCCGGACGCGGTGATCGTCCCCTGGGGCGGCGGTGGGCTCTTCACCGGGATCGCCAGCGCGGTCAAGTCGCTCCGCCCCGAGACCCAGATGCACGTGGTCGAGCTGGAGACCGCCGCGCCGCTCTCGGCCTCGCTCGCCGCCGGCGAGCCCCGCGAGATCGATTACCGGGCCACCTGGGTGGACGGCGCCGGCGCCCGCGCCCTCCTCCCGAAGATGTGGAGCCTCGGTCGGCCGCTCCTGGACGGGTCCGTCGTCGTCTCCCTCGAGGAGACGGCGGCGGCCGTGCGCCTCCTCGCCGAGCGCGTCCGCGTCGTCGCCGAAGGCGCCGGGGCGCTCGCCGTCGCCGCGGCCCTCTCGGGACGCGTCCCCGGAGACAAGGTCGTCGCGATCGTCTCCGGCGGGAACATCGACGCCGCCGTCCTCAGCCGGATCTTGGAAGACGAGACGCCGTGACGGGCGCTCGAGCCGACGGTTAGCGCTCCGTCACAGACGGCGGCGAAGGTCCGTCGGGGTCGCCGGTCGGGTTTCCGTTCCAGACAGGAGCTCTGCGTTCGAGGACCCGACCTGCCGCGTCTCGGGCGCATGGCCACGAGGCCCAATAGAAGTTGGGTGGAGCGACGCTCCCTCTTCCTTCGACGACGTGGGCATGCACGTTCTCCCCGTTGGTGAGCACGAGCTGGACGCTCGCCACTTCCGGGGCGATCGGACCGAACGCGACGTCCTGTTC
>JBOGVL010000427.1:0-1972 GCA_050692535.1 Actinomycetota bacterium
GTTCGCGTGGGTCACGCTGACGAGCCCCCGGACCGTCCACGTGCTCGCCGAGCACCTGGAGCCCCGGGACGTCCACGCGCAGGTCGCGACGATCGGCGAAGGCACGCGCGAGGCCTTTCGGCGGTGGACTCGGCGGGAGCCGGACCTCGTGCCCCGGACGTTCACGACCGCGTCGATGGCGCGCTCGTTCCCCCGCGGCGAGGGCCGGGTGCTGTGCCTTCGAGCCGACGTCGCGCCCGAGGGCCTCGAGGACGCCCTTCGGGCGAAGGGCTGGACCCCGGCCCGGGTGACGGCGTACCGCACGCGCCTCTCCCGGTCACTCCCCGCCGAGGCTCGTACCGCGCTCCGCGAAGGACTCGTGGACGCGGTGACCTTCACGAGCGCCTCGAGCGTTCGCGGCTTCGTGCGCGCGATCGGCGTCGTCAGGGGGAATCCCCGGGTCGCGTGCATCGGACCGGTCACGGCACGGGAGGCCCGCGCGCACGGCCTGCCGGTCCACGCCGTCGCCAACCCGCACACGATCGAGGGCCTCGCCCTCGCCGTCGAGCGAACGCTGCGGCGCCGCTAGACTCCAGCCCATGGACGGTTTCCCGCGGCAGCGGCCGAGGCGGATGCGGCGCACCTCCGCGCTCCGCACGCTCGTGCGCGAGACCGAGCTGGCTCCCCGACAGCTGATCGCCCCCTTGTTCGTGAAGGAGGGTGTCTCGGAACCGATCTCGATCGCCTCGATGCCGGGTCAATCCCAGCACACCCTCGAGTCGCTCCGGAAGGAAGGGGCCGAGATCGCGAGCAAGGGCGTACTGGCGTTCATGCTCTTCGGGATCCCCGAGCGCAAAGACCCGGAGGGATCCGAGGCGTGGAACGCCGAAGGCATCGCGCAGCGGGGCCTCGGCGTCCTGCGAGAGGAGCTCGGCGACGAGCACGTCCTGATCGCCGACCTCTGCCTGGACGAGTACACGGATCACGGACACTGCGGCGTCCTCGACGACGAGGGCATGGTCGACAACGACGCAACGCTGGAGCGCTACCGGCGGATCGCGCTGGCGCAGGCCGAGGCCGGGGCGCACCTCGTGGGCCCGAGCGGGATGATGGACGGCCAGGTCGCCGCGATCCGCGACGCGCTCGACGAGAGCGGATTCGAGCGGGTCGGGATCCTCGCGTACGCGGCGAAGTTCGCGTCGGCACTCTACGGGCCGTTCCGCGAGGCGGCCGAGTGTGCGCCGCGGTTCGGGGACCGGACCGGCTACCAGATGGACCCCCCGAACGCGGACGAGGCCATCCGGGAGATCGTCGCCGACATCGAGCAGGGCGCCGATGTGGTGATGGTGAAGCCGGCGCTTCCGTACCTCGACGTGATCCGCCGCGCGAAGGACGAGACGCATTTCCCGATGGCCGCCTACCAGGTGAGTGGCGAGTACGCCATGTTGAAGGCGGCCTCGCAGAACGGGTGGCTCGACGAACGCCGGAGCGTGCTCGAGATGCTGACCTCGATCCGCCGGGCGGGCGCCGACCTCGTCCTCACGTATCACGCCAAGGACGCGGCCGACTGGCTCGCCTCCGCGTAGGAGACTCCGTGTCTCGATCCGACGACCTGTTTCGCCGTGCTCGGCGCGTGATCCCCGGCGGCGTCGACTCGCCGGTGCGAGCCTTCGGCGCCGTCGGAGGCACGCCGCGGTTCGCGAGCCGGGGCGAGGGCGCGTACCTGATCGACGCCGACGGAAACCGGTACGTCGATCTCGTCCAGTCCTGGGGCGCGCTGCTGTTCGGCCACGCCCACCCGACCATCGTCGCCGCCGCGGAGGGGGCGACGCGGCTCGGCACCAGCTTCGGGGCGCCGACGCAGCTCGAGGTCGAGCTGGCCGAGCGGATCACGGCCGCGATGCCCGCCGTGCAGATGGTCCGCCTCGTCTCGTCGGGCACCGAGGCGGCGATGAGCGCGGTCCGGCTCGCGCGCGGGTTCACGGGTCGCGAT
>JBOGVL010000428.1:0-1960 GCA_050692535.1 Actinomycetota bacterium
GCGCGTTCCTGACCGTGTGCGCGGGCTCGGGGGCCGAGCCCGACCCGGCCGGATCCTCGACCGTCGAGTTCGACGCCGCCGACGGCGTGCGTCTGGAGGGACGCCTGTTCGGCGAGGGCGACGCCGCGGTCGTGCTTTCGCACATGCGGCCCGCCGACCAGACCTCGTGGTTCCGCTTCGCGGACCGTCTCGCCGACGACGGCTACCTGGTGCTCACGTACAACTTCCGCGGCTATTGTCCCGGCGGAACGGGCGGGTGCTCCGGGGGCGAGCGCGATATCGGTGCGATCTGGCAGGACGTCGTCGGCGCGATCGACTACGTGCGCTCGCGAGGGGCGACCTCGGTCTCGCTGGTCGGGGCCAGCATGGGTGGGACGGCGTCCCTGGTCGCGGCCGCCCATGAGGGCGTCGACGTCCGTGCGATCGTCACTTTGTCGGCTCCCGGGTCGGTCGAGGGCCTCGTCGCCGACGGGACGCTGCTCTCGACCATCACGTCCGGCAAGCTGTTCATCGCCGGCGTCGGCGACGCCCCCGCGGCCGCCGACGCCGAATCGTTGTACGCGCAGTCCCCGCCGCCCAAGCGCGTGGAGGTCGTCCCCGCCGACGATCACGGCACCGATCTGCTCACCGGCGGGCAGGGCGAGGTCGTGCGTCGGCTGATCGAGACGTATCTCGCTCAGGTCGGCGGCCCCTGACGGTGCGTCAGGGGGCCGGCGTGGCCGACGGCAGGGGCGTGCCGAGCTGCGGACCGGGGAACCGCTCGACGTCCCGGTTCGCCAGCGCCAGCTGGTAGACCGCCGCGCCGGCGAGCAGGACGAGCAGGACGACGAGCGTGATCAGCGTGAAGCGGCGCACGGGGCCGAGGCTAGCAGGGGGAACTGGACGAGCGTGTTCCCGCGACGGCCGAGGACCGAGCCGTCAGGCCACGAGGGGCAGGCGCGCGGCGCAGAACTCGCGGTTGGCGATCAGGGTGCGCCGCAGCTCTTCCGGGTCGTTCAACGACCGGCGCAGGTCCATCTCGAGCGAGATCGTCCCCGAGTAGCGTTCGGCGGCGAGCGCGTCGAGGAACCGGTCGAGCGGCAGCACGCCCTCGGTCACCGGCAGGTGCGAATCCCACCCCTTGCCGGCGTTGTTCGAGAGGTGGACGTGCGCGAGCCGCCCGCGCAGCGCCCGGAGCGCCTCGAACAGGTCGAGCCCGGCGACCGCCGCGTGGCTCGTGTCGAGCACGACGTGTTCGAAGCCCTCGAGGTCCTCGAGCGTCCGGATCGCGTGAAAGGCGGCGAGCTTCCTGCCCCGGACCCGGACCGGGAACATGTTCTCCACCGCCACGCGGACCGAGGTGCCCTCCGCGAGCGTCGGGAGCCGTTCCGTCAGCCAGTCCCGGTACCTCGCCTGCCAGCGGTACGGCGGGTGCACGACGACCAGGGGCGCTCCCACCTCCTCGGCCAGCTCGATCGCGCGGTAGATCTTGCCGACCGGCTCCGCTCCCCACACGCTCCGGGTCATCAGCAGGAAGGGCGCGTGGATCGCGGCGATGCCGAGCTCGTGGTCCTCGGCGAGCTCCGCGAGCCGACGCGGGTCCTGGGTGTCGGGGTCCTTCGTCACCATCAGCTCGACGCCGGCGAACCCGGTCTCGGCGAGCAGCGGGAAGACGTCGTGGAGGGCCTTTGAGAAGAGGCTGACCGTCGAGCAGACGATGCGCGGGCCGTCGGCATGCGTGGTGGCGATCACGCGGCCGATGCTAACAGCGGTCGAATATGCTCCCCGGCCATGTGGGTGTTTCCCGCGCTCGCGGCGGCCGTCGCGCTCGCGTTCGCCGTCCTCCTGGCTCGCCAGTTCGCGCGACGCCGTCGTTCCTCCCAGGCGATCTGGGCCGTCGCGCTCCTGATGTACGCGGTCGCCTCGGCCTCCGTCGCGCTCGGCGCCGCCAACGGCTGGACCTCGGCGGAGTTCCGCGTGT
>JBOGVL010000429.1:0-1958 GCA_050692535.1 Actinomycetota bacterium
GCCGCGGTTGAACTGCAGGCACGCGTAGTACGCGTAGCCGGAGGAGTCGAACGCGACGACCGGGTCGCCGGACGCATCCCAGTAGTGCCTCGGCGCGACGAACCCTGGGGCGGTGAAGCTCTCGGGAAGGAGGCCGTCGCCGAAGTGCCGGCCGCCGTCGAGGCTGTAGTCGAACCCGCACGATCCATCGCCGTTGCGGTAGTCGTTCTGGCCGAAGATCACGTTCTTGGGGTCGAGCGGGTTCACGGCGGCGGCCGTCTCGTTCTGCGACTGGCCGCGACCGAGCAGGTCGGTCCTCGAGGTGTTCGTGCACTCCTGGTTGGCGCGCACGTTGTCGCGATCGACGTCCGAGCACCCCATCGACGCAGCGGAGGGCTCGATCGGCGACGCGGTCGACGCACCTTGTGCGGCGCGCGCCGCCGCCGTCACGCCGTTGCGCGACGCGAGCTCGTCCACCGTGAGGATGGACGAGGGCGCGAATCGGTTCGTCCTCGGGTCTCGGGTCGCCTGGACCGAGACCGAGTTGCCTCCCGTCGCGAAGGGCAACAGGAGCGTCAGACCAAGGGCCAGCAAGGTGATCCTTCGCATGCGAACCTCCCGGAGCCGATCCAGAGATGCCTTCGGCGACGACGTAGCGGCCACCCCCGGGCACCACCTCCCTCCCGCGCCGGTTGCCTCCGCGATGCCGGCGCCTCGAATGCCCCCGGCGGCCGCTACAGGTACCCGACGACGACAGGCCACAAACGCCCTGCTCGAGCGTTTCCGGGGCGAGAACGATCATCCCCGGGCATTCCCGCCCGGGGATGATCGATGCCGTTGCCCGCCGGTGCTCAGCCCGCCGAGATCGTCAGGATATGGGTCGTGATGTCGTAGCGAAACTCGACGCTCTGTCCCTCCGCCACGTCGAAGGGGATGTTCGGCCCGTCTCGCTGCCCTCCGGCCCCGTAGTTCTCGTCCCACGAACGATCGTGGGTCACCTTCACCTCGTAGGCGCCCGCGGGGATCCGGCTCGTCGTGAACGTGAAGATCCCGTCGTCATCGAGGTCCTGCAGCCAGGACATCATGCAGGTCGGGTCCCAGTCCGACGAGCAACCGATCTCCGACTGGTAGCTCCCCGGCGCGGTCACGATCTCCGAGTTCACGTCGTCCGTCACGAAGTGGGTGTCGGTCTTGTACCAGAACGTGACCGTCGTCTGATCCGTGAGCGTCAGCGGGATGTTCGGACCGTCGCGCTGGCCCCCGGCGCCGTAGTTCTCGGCCCACGTCCCGTTCAGCGCGGCCTTGTACTCCCAGGCGCCCGCGGGGATCTCGAAGGTCCCCGACCACACGTCGCCGTTGCGATCGTAGGTCAGGGCGGTGATCTCGCAATCCGGCAGCCAGTCGGCCGGACAACCGAGCTCGGACTGCAAGCTCCCGGGGATCACCACCATCTGCGGCTCGTCCGCCGCGGGATCGTCCGGAGGGGGTGGGGCGGGCACCTCCGAGGCGATCTCGCTCGAGGCGAAGTGGCCGTTGAGATCGTCGACGATGGCCTTGAGCTCGAGCGGCGTGCCCGGCGCGAGCCCCTCGGTCGACGCGAAGATCTGATACGGCGCGTTGTCGTCGGTGCCGAGCACGGTGAACTCGCCACCGTCGACGGACATCACGAACGTCACCTCCGCGTAGAGGTCCCGGTCGAGGCCCGCGGACAACCACAGGCCCTCGCGGACGTGACCGTCCTTGTTCAGGAAGAACGGCTCGGGCTCCTCGAGCGCGACCGCCGGTGCCGACGGGCTCGCCGGCACCAAGCCATCGGCGCGCCACACCATCGCGCCGAGCGGCGGCAACGTCACCGTGACCTCGCCCGCGGGACCGGACTGGAGACCGGGTGCTCCGGCCGGCCACACGGGAGAGAACGGGGCGTCGGGCGTCAGCACGGTGAACGACGCCGTCTGCTCCGTCTCCGCGTTGTTGACGGC
>JBOGVL010000430.1:0-1957 GCA_050692535.1 Actinomycetota bacterium
GGTCTCGACGATCGCCCTCGTGATCGACAGGTCACCGGCGGCGAGGTCGACGTCGGTCCACCGCAGCGCGCCCACGTCGCCCCGACGGCCGCCGATGACCGCGGAGAGGCGAACGAACAGCGCAAGCTCCGCATCGGCTCGCTCGATCGCTGACATCACGTCGGCCGGTGCGGGTGGGCGAACGTCGGCCCGCCGTACCGACGGCAGCGTGGCAAGGCGAGCGGGGTTGTCTCCCCGCCAACCCCAACGCACCGCTTCGTCGAGCGCGCCGGTGAGGCATTTTGTTGGAGGCGGCGAGGGGAATCGAACCCCTGAGGTGTGTCCGACTTTGCCGCGGAGATCGTGCTGGAAATGAACCAAGTCACGGTGTCTCCTCGGGGTTCTGATGGGTGTTCCGGCGGTGGTGGTCGAGCCGTGCCCGTCGGGCTCGTGCGAGGCCCTGCCGGCGTGCCTCACGGATTGCTTCTCCTCGTCGGTCGTGTTCGTCGTCTGGTGTGACGTAGCCGATCGCCTCGTGCAGGCGCACCGAGTTGTACTCGATCCGGACCCGGGCCAGCTCGGCCTCGAGCACGTCGGGATGGTCGATGTCTTCCAGATGGGGCCACTCGCCCTTGATGTGGCCGAAGAAGCTCTCGATCCAGGCCTGGTCGGTCGGGGTGTGGGGGCGGCCTCGGTGCTGTGCGATGGCCATGAGGGTCATGAACGCTCGGGTGTCGAGGGCCGCCATCGGAGGTCCGTTGTCCGAGACGGCCAGCAGGATTGGGCGGACCGGGTCGTCGACGGCCAGGTCGAGACGTTCGTCGGTCAACAGCTCCAGGAGCCCTTCGATCTCGAGGGCGTGCTCGAAGATCACCTGGACCTGGGTGGCGGACTCCTCAACGGACACGAGCGTGTCGATCCACTTGCGGCTGACCATGTCGACGATGGCGAACACGACTCGGCGGGCACGACTGAAGTGGGTCGCGTCATAGATCCAGATGTGGTTCGGTTCCCAGATCAGCCAGTTCGGCCACGGTCTCTTCACGCTCGGCGAGCGGGCCGGCGGTTCGGGGAGCACGAGGCCGTGAGCAGCCAGAACACGCCGGAACGTCGCCGGTGCCACCCACACCAGACCCTCGTAGGAGCCTCGGTGGGCGAGCTTGCGGTGGGACCGGTCGATCGGGCCCCACTGCTCGGCGACAGCGAGGATGGCGTCGATCTCCGCGGGCAGGATCCCGTGCACCGGGTGACCGCCGGGGGTCCGGTCGACCAGGGTGCCGTGGTCGCGGCGGCGGGCCCGCCAGCGGTGGACCCGATCGTCGGATACCTGCCACAGCGAGCACACCCAGGTATGCGGGAACCCGTCGGCGACGGCGTCGTCGACGGTCTTGAGGATCAGCTCCTTGACCTCGGCGGGGACTCTCGCCGGGAGCGGTCCTCTCAGCCCCAGCCGGACTTTCCCCGGATCACCGCCAGCTCGATCGCCTGGGCCTTGATCGCCTCGGTCAACGTCCCGATCTCGGCATGAGCGGCTTCGAGTTCCCAGTTGCGTTCCTTGGCCGGCCGGCCGGGCACACGAGCCAGCGCCGCCAACGCGGCGTCCTTCACGGTGCGGCGGATCCCGATGATCGTGGACACGTCCACGCGCCACTTGCGGGCCGCGTCGGCCTGGGTGATCTCCCCAGCGGTCACCTGCAAGAAGATCTCCCACTTCGTCTCCGCCGACAGCTTCGTCGGCCGTCGCCGCGCACTCGCCTCGAACATGACTGGCTCCTCTCACCGTGATCGAGGAGACAACCAGCCTGGGGTCATTTCGCGGTGGACCCTCCGCGGCGAAGTCAGACGCAAACCATCGGCCCGTAGCAGTTGGTGAAGCTGGCGGTCGAGCCGCTCGGGTGGGCGTTGTCGCCGATGGTGAAGACCGTGCCAGGGATGTTGTCCAGCAGCTGCGCCGTCGCGTCGTCGGAGGAGCGGCTGC
>JBOGVL010000431.1:0-1929 GCA_050692535.1 Actinomycetota bacterium
GTCGTCGAGCTGCGCGAAGCCGGCGGCCACGTGACGGACGACGTCCTTCGGTACGTCAACCGGCTGTCCGACCTGCTGTTCGTGCTCGCGAGGATCGAGGCGGGCGAGGCCGAGCCCGCGAGCCGCGCCGACGCCTGACGGGGACGACTCAGGCCGTCCTGACGAAGAGCCCGTAGTTGTCCGGCCCGAAGAGCAGGGCGATCGCCCCGATGTCGCGGACCTCGATCCCCTCGAACGAGATGTCGAACGTCGCGGTCTCGCCGGCGGGGACGGGAGCGGCGGACGCCACCTCCCCGTCGACCTCGGCGCCGGAGCTCGCCTCCAGGATGTAGAAGTCGGGTCGCGGAAGCTCGCGCTCGGTGGCGTTGTCGACCTGCATCGTCCCGGTGGTGCCGTCGATGTCGATGACCACGCGCAACCCGGCGTTCTCGTACTCGTACGTCCCTCGGGTCGCCGGGCCCGTCTGTACCGGCGTGGGGCCCCCGTCCTGGCCGGTGTCGTCGGTCGGACCGGACCCGCCGTTCCCGTCGTCGCCGTTCCCGCTTCCGGTGCAGGAGGCGGCGAGCAACCCGACCGCGACCACGAGCGGAATGACGACGCGGGTAGTCTTCATGAGCCGCGGCATGCTACACGAACGCACCGGAGGGCATTCGGACGGTGAGGACGCTCGAGGTCCGTCGACACGCGAAGCGTGACCCCGCGGCCGACCGACTGTCCGAGGCGGGCCGAGCGCAGGCGGAGGACGTCGGACGCGCCCTCGAGGTCGCCTACGACGTCGTCTTCGTCTCGCCCGCGCAGCGAACCGCCGAGACGGTTGCCTGGATGCTCCGCGGTGTGGGCGAGCAGCTCCCGCCCCACGCCGTGATCCCGGGCCTCGCGGCACAGGACAACGACGGCTCCCCGCTCGCGATGGCGGGCGTGCTCTCGGCGCTCCTGGACGCGGTCCCCGATGGCGGCCGGGGCCTCGCGATCTCGCACACGCCGCTGATCGAACGGGGCGTGCTCGGGCTGTCGGCGCGAGCGGTCGACCCGCTCGGCGAGTGCGAGGGGGTCGTCCTCACGAAGGACGGCGAGGACGCGTCCGTCGAGATCGGCGAGATCCGGCTGGGTTCACGCGCATCCGGCGCCTGACCGGACTCAGAAGACGTACGGGCACCAGGGCGCCGGGTCCCACCCGAACATCGCGTCCGCGCGAGCCAGGGCGCCCGGCCGGCGCTCCTGGACCCGGCCGGCCCGGTGCAGTTGCCGGAACGAGACGCCGCCCAGATACGCGGCCGCCACCTCGTTGACCGTGCAGACGATCTCCGGCTCCTCGGTCGTCCGGGCCGCCACCCCGAGCTCCCCCGCACCGGCCTCGAGAGCGTAGCGGCCCTCGTTCCACGGGCAGAAGGTGTCCCGGACCTCGACGACGACGCGGCCTGCGGCGGCGTACCGGCGCGAGGACAGGGACGGCTCGACGTCGACGAGACGGAGCCACAGGTTGTCGCGCACGGTCGCCCGGAGCCGCCTCGGCTCACGCACCAGATGCAGGAGCGGCTCGTCCACCGCGCGGCTCCAGGCCCGGACGCGCTCCGTCAAGTCCACGTCGAGGACGAATCGCCACAGGTCCGCGCCGGCGCCGGGCGTCGACGCCTGCAGGTCGCGGACCGTGAGCACCGACCGCGAGACCCCCTCGGCCCAGTCGTCCTTCACCCGGTAGATCGTGTAGCCGTCGACGCCGCGGTCCCCCTCGTGCAGCGCGAAGAACCTCGGCCCCTCGCGATCGGGTCCGTGTTCGTGCAGCCCGTACTCGAGCCGGTCCTCGTCCAGCTGCACCATCCCCGGGCGCGTCGGCCGGACGGCATCGTGCACCGCGAGGACGTCCTTGATCGCGGCCTCGCGCTCGACCAGCCGGATCGAGCCCGAGGGCTCGTAGCCTCGGACGAACGC
>JBOGVL010000432.1:0-1888 GCA_050692535.1 Actinomycetota bacterium
GTGCTTCGAGATCTCCATCCGCTGGATCCGTTTGGCGACGACCGCGGAGATCACCAGCGCGGTGCCGCCGGCGATCACGATCGTCCACGAGGGGAGCGCTCCGCCGGCTCCGAAGGCAACACCCGCCCCGAGCACCTGGAAGAGTGCGCCGCCGGCCTGCGACAGGCCGTTGCCATTCATCAGGTCCTTCCCGTGAAGGACGCCCGGGAGGGCCGCCGACTTCACCGCGAGCATGATCCGGACGCAGGCCTGCATGACGAGCATCGCCAGCACCAGGCCGGCGGTCGCGGCGACGTTGCCCTCGGACGTGTCGCTGCCGAGCGGGATCATGATCGCCACGGCGAGGACCGCGGTCATCGCCGCGGTGAGGACGCTCGAGACGGCGAGCACGCGCCGGCGCTCGAACCGGTCGATCACGACGCCGATGAACGGCGACAGGAACGTGTAGGGGACGTACAGCGCGAGCACGACCTTCAGCAGGTAGTCGGCCGATGGCACGGTGGTGATGTCGAACCCCTCCTGACCGCCGAAGGCGATCGATTTGGCGATCGAGCCACGCACGAGCCCGTCGGCCGCCATGACGAGGAACTGCACCCCCATCAGCGCGGCAAAGTCCGCGTTGGAGAAGGTCGCGAACATCTTGTTGAAGAAGCCTCCGAACGCGTTCATCACCCGCAGGATCGGGCGCGCCCCGACACGCAGGCCCGCGCCGAACGCCGTCGCAAGCCCGAGCGTGGCCCAGCCGTCCGCCGTCGAGAACGGGGCCCGGTGCACGGCCACCACGATCACCCCGGCGATCAGGGTGAGGGCGATCGAGACGCCGGGAACGAGCGACACCTTGAGCCACGCGCCGTCGAGCTCGAAGAAGCGTGCGGCGAGGAGCCCGGGCAGCACGAGCAGGAGGCCGAGGGCGACGACGACCCACAGCGTGTGACCGAGGTTGCCGAGGGCGCCCGGATGGTCGGCGTAGAAGTCGGCGACCTCCGCCTCCGCGGCCCTCGCGTCCTCGAGCGCCTCGGGCGGCGGCGTCGCGAGGCCGGCCCCGGTCAGGACCGCGACGTCGTCGCCGAGCGCGAGCAGGGACGGGTCGCCGGAGTCCAGGAGCTCCTCGTTGACGGTGCCGTCGTTGAACTGCCGGATGATGAACACGACCGGCTCGCCGGTGTACTCCTCGCGGAGCGCGGTGAGCTCGTCGTGGAACCCGCGCGACATCTTGTTGTAGGTCTCGTCGGTCAGCACGGTCGGCCGGTTGGCCAGGAGGTCGTCGACCTCGCCGAAGTAGGTCATGGAGCGCTTGACGGCGTCGCCCGGCAGACCCGTGCGGGACACGTTGGTGAAGGTCTTCGCCCAGCCGTAGGACTGATACGTGTCGCCGAAGTTGACGACGAAGACGATCGGCGTGTCGTCGGGCTCGTGCTCGACGATCGCCCGCGCGGCCGAGAGCGCGGTTCGCGTGGGTTGGTCGATCCACTGGTTGTCGGGATCGGCCCACTGCGCCGCCTCGCGGCCGTTCACCCAGACGTAGCCGAACGACCCGACGATCAGCAGCGACGCGACGACGCCGGCGACCTTGGCCGCCTCGTCCCGCTTCCACAACCACTTGATCGCCACGTACGCGCCGAGCCCCACGAGCGGGAACAGCGCCACCGTAGCGTTCATGAACCGGTAGTAGGGATACGCCGCCCCCGTGATCCACCCGAATACGCCGAGGAACGGCAGCAGCAGCAGCGCCGAGATCGTCCCGAACTGATCCGAGCGCTCGTGATCCCGTCGCGCCCGCCAGATCGTCCACCCGATCGCGAGGATCACCAGCGGGACGATGATCGCGGGCTGGAGCGAGTCCACCCAGCCGCCCAGGCGCTTCATGAAGACCTCGCGCGTGTACGGC
>JBOGVL010000433.1:0-1875 GCA_050692535.1 Actinomycetota bacterium
CTGCTCGGCGGACCCGGCCATGTACACACCCTGGCCCGTGCCGATGGGCGCCCGCGAGTCGAAGACGACGATGCTCACCTGCGGTCGCGCCGCGAGGTTGCGCGAGTGCGTCACGTCCGGGGACGAAACCCAATAGAACTCCGTGTACCCCGCGGGCGCGAAGTACACCGGCGACACCCAGGGTCGTCCGGTCTCGTCGGCGGTCCCGAGCGCCATGTACAAGTTGGCGTCGATGATGGCCCTCGCGGTGGCCCCGAGATCCGGTGGATCGCTCATGCCTCGCTCCTCTCTCCGCGCGGGACCCTCGCCAAGCCAGGATCGGCGGCCGGGGTGTCGATCAGGAACCCTCGCCCGCCGGCGGGATGTTCTGGTTGAGCCGGAAGAAGTTGGTGGGGTCGTAGCGCGCCTTGATCTCCGCGAGCCGGTCCCAGGTCGCTCCCGGGTAGGCCGCGCGGACCCGCGCCTCGCCCTCGTCGCCGAGGAAGTTGACGTAGGCGCCGCCGTCACCCTGGCGGAGGGCCGCCGCGAGGCCGGCCACCCACGCCTCGCGCGCCGCCTTCTCGTCGGGGCGTTCGTAGAGCGAGGCGACGTTCACCATGATCCGACTCTGCCGGTGCCCGAACGCGGTGGCCTCGTCGGGGACGCGCGCCATCGCTCCGCCGAGCACCCGGAGCTGCGCCACGCGCATCGGCGCCTCCGAGGCCTGCAGATGATCGATGATCGTCTCGGCGACGTGGCGGTCGACGGCGTCGACGAACATGGTGTGCCCCGCCGCGACCGGGTGGTAGTCGGGATCGTCCGGCTGGTAGATCTCCGGGTAGGGCATCGGCCGGACCATGTCGGCGATCGGCGTGGCCAGCGCCCGGAACGGCGCGATCGCGCGCTCGCCGTCCTCGGCGGCGCCCGCGTAGGCCATGAGGGCCAGGATGACGAGCTTGCCGTGCTGCTCGGCGGGCAGGAACGGCATCGGCGGCGCGGGCATGACGTTGGCGATGGTCGACAGCTCCTCCGGCGCGGCCTCCGCCTCGCCGATGAACGCGGCGATGATCTCGGCCGAGGCGGGCAGGAACAGCATCCCGCCGACGATCGTGTCCAACTCGTGCAGGCGGAAGCGGAACCGGGTCGCGACGCCGAAGTTGCCGCCGCCGCCGCGGATCGCCCAGAAGAGATCCGGATTCGTTTCCGCGTCCGCCCGGAGGAGCCGGCCGTCCGCGGTCACGACGTCGGCGGCCAGCAGGTCGTCGATCGTAAGGCCGTGTTTGCGGACGAGGAAGCCGACGCCGCCGCCCAGCGTGATCCCTCCGATCCCCACCGAGCCCGTGTCGCCGAAGCCGGTCGCCAGGCCGCGGGCGCCGGCCCGGGTCGAGTATTCGGCCGCGGTCAGCCCCGTCTCGGCCCACGCGGTGCGACCCTCGGCATCGATCTCGAGCGCCTTCATGTCCGAGAGGTCGAGCACGATCCCCCCGTCGGAGACGCAATGACCGGCCGAACTGTGGCCGCCGCTCCGGACGGCCAACTCGAGCCCGGTCTCGCGAGCGAGTGAGATGACGCGGATCACGTCGGTCCCGTCCGCGACCCGGGCGATGACCGCGGGCCGGCGGTCGATCGCCCCGCTGAACACCGTCCGCGCCCCGTCGTACCCGGCGTCCTCGGGCGCGATCACGCGCCCGTTGAGGGCCTCGCGGAGGTGCGGGATGGAGATGGTGGAGGATGCCATGGGTCACTCCTTATGCGGGGCGAGAGGAGGAGGCCTCCTCATTCCACAACCTGGTTCGGCGTTTGGCATATTTCGAGATCACGAGTTCGACCTCGATCGACGAGGAAACTCATCGGCCCGGCGGGGCGAGATGGATCGATGGAGCATCGGCTCTGGGA
>JBOGVL010000434.1:0-1875 GCA_050692535.1 Actinomycetota bacterium
GAACCCGGTCACCTGGCGGTTGATCGCGAGCAGCATCTGGGACGGAACGATCTCGAGCGCGGCGGCGCCGAGCTCCCGGTAGAAGACGTAGTGGAGGTTCTCGTCCGTCGCGATGCGCGCCGTGAGCCGTTCGATCAGCCGGTCCCGGGTGAACGCGCCCGTGTTGCGGTGTGCGATCCGCGTGGCGAGCTCCTGCAGGGTCGTGTAGACGATGCCGTCGAGCGGCTCGGGGAATCCGCCGCCGTTCCCCGGGTACCAGCCTCGCGAGACCTGGTCCATCCGCCCGCGTTCCAGGGCGATGGGGTCGACGCCGCGCGTGACCGTGAGGAAGTCGCGGAGCACGATCGCGTGTCGGCCCTCCTCGGCGGTCCACCGCCGGGACCACTCGCCCCACGCGCCGTCGCGCCCGAACGTGTCCCACAGGGCGAGGTGGTAGTAGGGCAGGTTGTCCTCGGTCAGCAGGTTGACCTCGAGCGCGACGCGGGAGACTTCGTCGAGGTCGCTGTCGGTCAGCTCCCACGGCTCGTCCACGTAGTTGCGGCCGACCTCGTAGGGCACGTAGTCGTGGGGGAACCACTCGGTGGTGGCGGAGAGGTGTCGCTCGAGGCCGCGCCTGAGGGCGGGCTCGAGGAGCGCGAGGATCTCGGCGGGCGGCTGGAGGGGAGTGCTCGTCATTGGCTCCCGGATCCTTCCGGCCCTTGCAGGCCTGTCGGTGGTGAGGCGCCTCGCGGCACGTCGCCGTGAGCGCCGGCATCGACAGGAGCCGGGATTCTGGAGCTCCCGCGAGCGCGGGTCGAACCGTCGTGCGACCGATCGGACGGACCGACTCGCGGTCCCGGTCAGTCTATCGGGCCGGCCCGGGACCAGACGCACCAGATCCCGGGGCCATGGTGATACGTTCGGCTCGAAGTCTGTCTTCCTGAAGGGGGCGGCATGGCCAACAAGGACAAGGGCGGCTCGAAGAGCTCGAAGACCGCGGCGAGCAAGTCCCTGAAGGAGAAACGTCAGGCCAAGAAGGAGAAGGCCGGGCGGTCCTCCTCGTCGGGATCCGCGACCGGCCGGTAGCGTCCGGCCTTCAGCCCGCCGGGGGGAGGTCCGAGAGCCGGAACCTCCGACCGCAGGTCGTGCACTTCATGGAGCGCCGTGCGGCGGGTCCGGCGTGCGTGTACGGCTGCGTCTTCGCCGATCCGCAGAAGGGGCAAGCCGGCCTGGAGGCGACCGGCCGCGGCGCGTCGCGCGTGACCCAGGCGTCCTCGAGCTCGACGAAGCCGCCGGCCTCGGTGAGGAGCGCCCTCGCGGTCTCGGCCTTCTCGAGCGAGGACTTCTCGAGGGCGACGAACGGCAGCTCGACGCGATCGAGGTCGACCCCGTTCGTCGAGATCCGGCCGAGGGCCTCCGCAACCTCGACCTCGCGTCCCGGTGACCATCCGGTGAGCAGGACGACGGCTCCTCGGATCTCGTCGTGCCGGCGCGGTCGGTCGCCCAACGGCTTCCTCCTTCGCGCCCGACGACTCTCGGGAGTGTAGAGCACCCGCACCGAGGCGGGCGCGTCGCGTGCCCCGGGGCATACTTTGCCGCATGGCCGGCCCGCTCCGCGTGACCCGCTCGGTCCTCGTACCGGAGCGGGAGCTGAAGTGGCGGTTCAGCCGCTCGTCGGGACCGGGCGGTCAGTCGGTCAACACCACCGACTCGCGCGTGGAGCTCAGCCTCGACGTCTCGACGACGACGGCCCTCGGGCCGGTGCAGCGGGGCCGCGCGCTGGAGCGACTGGCCGACCGCCTCGTCGACGGCGTCCTCACGGTCGCCGCCTCGGAGCACCGCTCGCAGCTGCGCAACCGGGAAGCGGCCCTCGAGCGGCTCGCCGAGCTCCTCGCC
>JBOGVL010000435.1:0-1873 GCA_050692535.1 Actinomycetota bacterium
CTCGGGGTCGTCGCCGTTCACGTGCAGGATCGGCGCCTGGACCATCTTCGCGACGTCGCTCGGGTACACGCTCGAGCGGCCGTGCTCCGGCGTCGTCGTGAACCCGAGCTGGTTGTTGACGATGACATGGACCGTCCCGCCGGTCTCGTACCCGGGGAGCTGCGAGAGGTTCAGCGTCTCGGCGACGACGCCCTGCCCGGCGAACGCCGCCTCGCCGTGGATCAGCAGCGGCAGCACGGGCGCGCCGTCGGCGGGCTCGATCCGGTCCTGCCTCGCGCGGGCCATCCCCTCGACCACCGGATCCACCGACTCCAGGTGGCTCGGATTGGACGCCAGGGTGAGCTGGATCTCCTTGCCCGCCCGCGACGTGTGCGTGCCGACGGCGCCGAGGTGGTACTTCACGTCGCCGGTCCCCTCGACCGAGCTCGGGTCCAGCTCCCCTTCGAACTCGCGGAAGATCTGCCGGTAGCTCTTGCCGATCACGTTCGCCAGGACGTTGAGCCGCCCGCGATGGGCCGTCCCGATCACGGCCTCGACGAGCTCGGCGTCGGCGGCCTCGTCGAGGAGCGCGTCGAGGATCGGGATCAAGCTCTCGGCGCCCTCCAGCGAGAACCGCTTGTGACCCAGGTACCGGGTGTGGAGGAACTGTTCGAGGGCCTCCGCCTCGCTCAGCTTCCGGAGGATCTGCACGCGATCCTCGGCCGTGAGCTCCGGGACGGCCCCCTCGACGCGTTCCTGGATCCACTGCTTCTCCTCGGGATCCTGGATGTGCATGTACTCGATCGCGAGCGTGCCGCAGTACGCGTCCCGGAGCACGTCCCAGATCTCGGTCAGCGTCGCCTCGCGCGTGCCGGCGAGGCCGCCGGTGACGAAGCGGCGGTCCAGGTCCCAGATCGTGAAGCCGAGGTTGGCCGGGTCGAGCTCGGGATGCGTGGGCGGCGGCGAGGTCGCGAGCGGGTTCAGGTCGGCGATCAGATGCCCACGCACGCGGTAGTTGTTGATGAACTGCAGGACGCGCGCCTGCTTCTCCTTGGCCGACACCGACTCCTCGGCCGCGCGCTCGTCCGCCGTCCAGTGGATCGGCCGATGCGGCATGCCGAGCGCCTTGAAGACGTCCCCGTAGAAGTGGTGTTCGCCGAGCAGCAGCTCGTGGACGCGCCCGAGGAACTCGCCGCTCTCCGCCCCCTGGATCACGCGGTGGTCGTAGGTGCTGGTGAGCGTGACGACCTTCGAGAGGCCGAGGTCCGCGAGCGTCCGCGGGTCGGCGCCCTGATGTTCGGCCGGGTACGCGATCGCCCCGACGCCGAAGATGGCCGCCTGCCCCGCCACCAGACGGGGCACCGACTGGACCGTCCCGATCACGCCCGGGTTGGTGACGGTGTCGGTCGCGCCGGCGAAGTCCTCGGGGGTCAGCTTGTTCGCCTGCACCTTCCGGATCATCTCCTCGTACGCGGCGTGGAACCCGGTGAAGTCGAGGAGGTCGGCGTCCCTGATGACCGGGACGACGAGCGTCCGCGAGCCGTCGGGCCGCTTCACGTCCACCGCGAGCCCGAGGTTCACGCGCGGGTGTTGGACGGCGACCGGCTTGCCGTCGACGACGGCGTAGGAGCGATTCATCCCGGGGAAGTCGGCGAGCGCCCGCACGATCGCGTAGCCGATGAGGTGCGTGAACGACACGCGACCGCCCATGACGCGGTCGAGGTGGCGATTGATCAGGCGGCGGTTCAGCTCGAGGAGCTTCGCCGGGACGGTCCGCACGGAGGTCGCCGTCGGGACGGCGAGGCTCTCGTCCATCCGCTTGGCGATGACCGCCGCGGCGCCGGTGAGCGGGACGATCTGGGCGTCCTCGGCGCTTGGCGCCGGGCTCGGAGCC
>JBOGVL010000436.1:0-1870 GCA_050692535.1 Actinomycetota bacterium
GGGGATGGCGGTCGCGGGCGAAGGGTCCTCGCCGGCGGCGCCGTCCGCCGCGGATCGGCGCACCGGCATCCGGAGTTCGGACGTCGCCCCGGCCGGACCGACGCCGGTCGTGAGCACGATGAACAGGCACGATGCCGCGCAGAGCCACATCCGTCTCGATCGGGACACGCCGCCCCCTTCATGGGATCGGTGGCCCCCGATCGATCCGGGGGCGCGGGCCTGTCCCCTGAATGTCGGCACCGGAGGGGACCACACTGTAGGGGCGATTCGGAAAACCACCCGAGCGGGTGGTTTCGGCATTCCCGAGCCGCGCCGTGGGGATCTACAGGCGCGAGCGAAGCCCCCAGAGCTCGGGGAAGAAGCGTTTGTGGAGCGTCGAGCGCAGGTACTCGACGCCTGCGGAACCACCCGTGCCCGGCTTGGCCCCGATCTCGCGTTCGACCATGAGCACGTGGTGGTAGCGCCACTGCGCGAAGGCCTCGTCGTGGTCGAGCAGGCCCTCCGCGACCGCGAACAGCGCGGCCCACCCCGGATCCCGGGCCGTCGCCAGCAGGCTCCCCATCCGGACCTCCTCGTCGTCCTCGGGCATGGGGAGCCCGTTGGCCTCGAGCATCGCGACGAACCCGTCCCACACCGTCGGCTCGTCCAGGCGTCCCGCCAGGCGGGCGAGCTCCTCCGGCGTGGCGGCGAGCTCGCGCAGGTACCGGCGGTCCTTCAGCCCCGAAACGAACTCGACCTCCCGGAACTGCGCCGACTGGAACCCCGACGCGGGGGTCAGCAGCGATCGGAACTCCAGGAAGTCCTGCGGGGTCATCGTCTCGAGCACCTTGATGTGCTCGATCAGCACCCGCTCGATGGCGTGGACCCTGGTCAGCTCGTGGCGCGCGCGTTCGGGGTCCCCGGCGATCATGCGGTCGCGGACCGACTCGAGCTCATAGATCAGCTGCTTGAACCACAGCTCGTAGGCCTGGTGCACCACGATGAACAGGAGCTCGTCGTGCACCGGCGGATCCGAGCGCAGCCGTTGCAGCGACAGGAGCTCGGGGACGGCGAGGTAGCCGCCGTAGGTGAGGAGCCCCTCTTCGGCCGGCTCGGTGAGCCGGCCCATCCGCCGGACCCGCCCGCCGCCATCCTCCGGCTCGGTCACGTGCGCATGCTAGCTCCCGTCCCCGTCTTCGCGGGGCGAAGCCGGGGCCGCTGGCTACCGCTTCGCTCCTTGCGCCCTAGTCGCCGAGCACCCGCGAGAGCTCCTCCAGGCTCTCGAGGTTGTGACCCGGCAGGAACACGTCGATCGACGGCAGCGCGGCGGCCATGCCGCGCGCGAGCGGTTCGTACCGCGGACTCCCCTTCAGCGGGTTCACCCACACGATCCGGTGGACCAGCCGGCGCAGCCGCGCCATCTGATCGCGGAGCAGGTCCGGCTCACCGCGCTCGAGGCCGTCCGAACAAAGCACCGCGACCGCGCCGCGCAGCGCCGCGCGCTGGCTCCACTCGTCCAGCAGCGACTTCAGCGACTGGCCGATCCGGGTCCCGCCCTCCCAGTCGGCGACCAGCCGGCCGACCTCGCGCATCGCGCGGTCGGGGTCCGTCGTCCGCAGCGTCCGCGTGACGCGCGTGAGCCGGGTGCCGAAGCAGAACACCTCGACGCGACGGCCGGCGGCCATCGCCGCGAACGCGAACTGCAGCAGGGCCCGCGCGTAGGGTGCCATCGAGCCGCTCACGTCGAGGATCAGGACGAGCGGCCGGGACCGGTTCCCGCGGGCGCGCCACGCCCGGTCGAACGGCTCGCCGTGGGTCCGGAGCGACCGTCGGAGCGTCCGGCGCACGTCGAATCGGGTACCGGCCGGCGCCGGCCGGAGCCGCCGCGGCC
>JBOGVL010000437.1:0-1861 GCA_050692535.1 Actinomycetota bacterium
GACGCGGCGGGGTTCGCGGACCTCGGGACCTACCGGCTGCTGCTCTCGATGACCGAGCCCGATGCGCTCCGCGCGTTCGCCGACTCGCTGCTGTCGCCGCTCGACGTCTACGACCTCGAACACGGCGGGGAGCTCAAGGCCTCGCTCCGGGCGTTCCTCCAACACAACGCCAGATGGGAGACGGCGTCGGCCGAGCTGTTCGTGCACCGGCACACGCTTCGCTACCGCATGCGGAAGGTCGAGGAGCTGACCGGCCGCGACCTGGCGTCCAGCTTCGACCGGATGGAGTTCTGGCTCGCCCTCCGCTCGCGCGAGCTGCTCGCGTCGCAGGAGTCCGAGGGCTAACCGCCGGCCGCGATCTGCTCGTGCGCGCCGACCACGTGGATCACGGGCACTCCGAACACCGACTCCACGCGATGCGGCAGGTCGAGCTTCATCCAGCGCGAAATGCCGGGCGGCAGCGTCGAGAGCACGATCGTCTCGAACGGCCCGTGCTCCCGGATTGCGTCTTCGATCGCGAGCATCGGGCTCGCGTCGCCGACCTCGCCGTCCGCCTCGGCGCCGAGCTCCGCGAACCGCGCGAGCGCCGCGTCGAGCCGGGACTCGGCGACGGCGGTCGCCTCGCCCTCCGTCCAGGCGTGATCGCGGGGCGGGGTCGCGGGGACCACGAGGTGGAAGCTGCAGGGCCCGGCCCGGATCAGCTCGCGGATCCTCGTAAGGAGCGGCTCGCCGCCGAGCGTCTGGTTCGCGACGACCAGGTAGTAGTGCACCGCACCACCTCCTCGACCCTGCCCTCGATCGTACGCCCCCGATGCCTCCGGAGGGAACCGGGCGCGTTTGTCCCGTCCGTCCATCGCCGCGAAGGTCCGCCGCCCGAACGGCGAGTGGTCCGGCCCGTGCCGAACTGGGCATACTTGGTTCGCTTGGGCGTCTTCGGCCCTGCCCGAGGGTCCGCGAGGTCAGGAGGCTCGGATGGCTGAGGTCAAGTCGTATCAGATGTTCGTCGGCGGCGAGTGGGTCGGCGCCTCCGATGGGAACACCCGCCAGATCGCGAGCCCGGCGACGGGCGACGTCATCGCCGAGGTCCCCGAGGGCACCGCCGAGGACGTCGACCGAGCCGTCGCGGCGGCCCGGCGCGCGTTCGAGGAGACGTGGTTCGACGCGACCCCCGGCGAACGGATGCGAGCCCTCCTGAAGATGGCGGACCTCGTCGAGGAGCACGGCGACGAGCTCGGGCGGCTCGAGTCCGAGAACGTCGGCAAGGTCCTGGCGCTCACCATGTCCGAGGAGGTCCCGGTCATCGCCGACCAGTTCCGGTTCTTCGCCGGTGGTGCGCGGTTCCTCGAGGGACGCGCGGCGGGCGAGTACATGAAGGGCTTCACGAGCATCCTCCGGCGCGAGCCGATCGGCGTCGCGGGCCTGATCGCGCCGTGGAACTACCCGCTGTACATGGCCGCGTGGAAGATGGGGCCGGCGCTGGCCGCCGGGAACACGATCGTCATCAAACCGGCCGAGAACACGCCGATCACCCTGCTCCGGTTCGCCCAGCTCGTCGCCGAGGCCGAGGTCTTTCCGCCGGGCGTGTTCAACGTCGTGACCGGCGACGGCGTCCCGGTCGGCGACCGCATGGTGAAGCACCCCGACATCGGGATCGTGTCCCTGACGGGCGAGTCGAGCACCGGCAAGCTGATCGCGAAGAACGCGGCCGACACGCTGAAGCGCGTGCACCTCGAGCTCGGCGGCAAGGCCCCGGTGATCGTGTTCGACGACGCCGACGTCTCGACGGCCGCCGAGTGGATCCAGGTCGCCGGCTTCTTCAACTCTGGTCAGGACTGCACGGCCGCCACGCGCGTGCTCGCCG
>JBOGVL010000438.1:0-1857 GCA_050692535.1 Actinomycetota bacterium
GTCCTTCTCACCCGGGTTCGCGCCGTGGTGCCCCTCGGCCCGGATGCCCGTGAGGAACAGCCGCGACGTGGCCCCCTCACCCCCCCTCTCTCCGACGGTGGCCTCGGGACGCGAGGCCACCCTCGGGGGCTGCCGATTCGCTCCTTGAGCCCCCTTCCCCCGGCGGCCGTCGGCCCAGGTACACGGCGACGGGACCGGCCTCCTCGTGACGATGCTCGACCTTCAGGTACTGCCGTCGGAGCCACTGGAAGATCAGGGGCGCAACGGTCTCGGCGGCGTCCTCGAGCAGGAAGTGGCCGCACCCGGGCAACAGGCCCACCGACGCCATCGGCAGCACGTCCCCGAGCCGTTCGGCGACGCCGGGGTCGACGAGCCGATCCTCCTCACCGAAGAGGACGAGCGCCGGGACCTCGAGCGCCGCGAGGCGATCCTCGAGGCCCTCGAGACCGCGGCCGTCGACCGCCGACACGACCCGGACGAACGCGCGGACACCCTCGGCGCCCCGGAACGGCCGCAGGTACTCCTCGAGCCCGTCCTCCGTGAGACGTTGACGGCGGGACATGCCGAGGTCGAACAGGCCCCGCATCCACGTCTCGACCCGGGCCGCGTCGGCTGTGTGGAGCTCGGACTGAAGCTCGCGGATCCGCGCGGGCGGCCACGCGTCGAAGGCGATCGTGTCCACCAGCACGAGCGCCTCGATCCCCCCGTCGACGGCGAGCCGTTGGGCGAGGCCGCCGCCGAAGGCGTGACCGACGGCGGCGAAGCGCTCGATGCCGAGCCCGTCGACGAGCTCGCGGATCGTGCGCGCCTGACCCTCGAGCGAGAGATCGGCGTCGTCGTCGAGCGAGGAGTCACCGCGCCCCAGGAGGTCCGGGGCGACGACGTGCATCCAGGGCGAGAGCATCGGCACGACCTGGCGCCACAGGTACGACGACGTGAGGTGCCCCGGGAGCAGGACGACCGACGGCGCCTGCGGGTCGCCCGCGTCGACGAACGCGAGCTCGCCGCCGGACACACGGGCGCGACGCTTGGCGGTCCAGGTCACGCGCCGGACCCGACGATCGCGTCGATCACCCGGACGGCGCGCGACACCTCCAACACGTCGTGCACGCGCACGACGTGTGCGCCGTGCGCCACGAGCCAGGCCACCGCGCCGACCGTCCCCTCCGTCCGCTCGTCCTCGGGCAGGTCCAGGATCGTCCCGATGAACCGTTTCCGCGAGGGACCGACCAGGAGCGGCCGGCCGAGGTCGAGGAACGCGTCGATCCGCCGCAATACCTTCAGGTTGTGCCGGAGGTCCTTCCCGAAGCCGATCCCCGGATCGACCGCGATGCGCTCGGGCTCGATGCCGGCGAACTCCGCCGCCTCGATGCGCTCGCGAAGGAACTCATGGACCTCGCCGACGACGTCGACGTACGCCGGAGCCTCCTGCATCGTCTTCGGCTCGCCGGCCATGTGCATCAGGACGATCGCCGCCCCTCGCTCGCTCACGAGCCCGAACATCGCCGGATCCCGTCCCGCCGAGACGTCGTTCACGATCGAGGCGCCCGCGTCGATCGCGGCGGCGGCGACCTCGGACTTCCGGGAGTCGACCGAGACCGGCAGCTCGGGGAGCGCCGCAACGATCCCCGCGACGACCGGCACGACCCGCTCGATCTCCTCCCCCGTGGGGACCGGGTCCGAGCCAGGACGCGTCGACTCGCCCCCGACGTCCACGATGTCCGCGCCCTCGGCCGACATCTGCGCGGCGCGGGCCACGGCGGACGCCGGCGTCGGGAATCGTCCGCCGTCGGAGAACGAGTCCGGTGTCACGTTCAGGATCCCCATCACGAGCGTGCGCTCCGAGCAGTCGAACGC
>JBOGVL010000439.1:0-1841 GCA_050692535.1 Actinomycetota bacterium
GGCGTCGGACGCACCGAAGGCCGTCCGGATCGAGTCGGACGGCGGAAAGATCACCGGGGTCGCGGTCTCGGTCGGCGGGGGCCAGGCCGCCTTCGCCCCCGTGAAGCGGGCCTCCGAGGTCGCCGGGACGCTGGAGGGCCCGGCCCCCAAGTGGACCCACGACGCCAAGGACACCGAAACCGCGGCCCTGGCGGCCGACGGCCGACTCGGGGGGATCTCCTTCGACACGATGCTCGCGGCCTACCTGCTGGACCCGGCCGCCACCAGCTTCGAGCTGCAGGCGCTGTGCGAGACGTATCTCGGGGCCGACGTGCTCGGCTCGGTCGCGGAGGAGTCGGAGGGCCAGCTGTTCGGCGACGGATGGCGGGTCCAGGCCGCCGAGGCCGCCGCGATCGCGCTGCTCGCGCCGGTGGTGGCCGAACGCCTCGACAAGGCGGGGCTGCGTCGGCTGCTGGACGAGGTCGAGCTCCCGCTCTCGTCGGTGCTCGCGCGGATGCAGGCGGCCGGTGTCGCGCTCGACGTCCCGTACCTGGAGGAGATGGCCGAGGGCGTTCGCGACCGGATGGCCACGCTGCGGGCCGAGATCTACCAACACGCCGGAGAGGAGTTCAACCTCAACTCGCCCCCGCAGCTCCGCGCGATCCTCTACGACAAGCTCAAGCTCTCGGCCGGCAAGCGCACGCCCAAGGGTCAGCTCTCCACGGACGCGACGGTCCTCGAGAAGCTCCGCGACATCCACCCGATCGTCGACGCGCTCCTACAGTGGCGCGAGCTCGACAAGTTGAACTCGACCTATCTCGAGGCTCTCCCGCGGCAAGTCGATCCGCGCGACGGCAGAGTCCACACGACGTTCAACCAGACGGGCGCGGCCACGGGCCGTCTGTCGAGCTCCAATCCCAACCTGCAGAACATCCCCGTCCGCGGCGAGCTCGGCCGCCAGATCCGTCGCGCATTCGTCCCCGGATCGAAAGACCAGGTCCTGCTCGTCGCCGACTACTCGCAGATCGAGCTCCGGGTCCTCGCCCACCTCGCCGACGATGAGGGCCTGAAGGCGGCGTTCGAGTCGGGGGCGGACATCCACACGGCGACCTCGGCCCGGGTGTTCGGGTTGCCGGAGGAACAGGTCGACCCGGCGACGCGCAGCCGGGCCAAGGCGATCAACTACGGCCTGGCGTACGGGATGAACGCGTGGGGCCTCGCCTCCCGTCTCGAGATCGGCGTGGAGGAGGCGCAGGAGTTCATCGACGCGTACTTCGCGAGCTTCCCGCAGATCCGCGACTTCCTCGACCGCCAGGTCGCCCGGGCCGCCGCCGAGGGGTTCACCGAGACGATCCTCGGCCGCCGCCGCTACATCCCCGAGCTCCAGGCCGCGAACCCGCGAGTGCGCGATATGGGACGCCGGATGGCCCTGAACGCCCCCATCCAAGGGAGCGCCGCGGACGTGTTCAAGCTCGGGATGCTCCGTGTGGACGAGGCGATCTTGGCCTCGGACCTCGAGTGTCGGATGCTGCTCACCGTGCACGACGAGCTCGTCTTCGAGGTGCGGAAGGCGCAGGTAGAGGAGGCCGCGGCGCTGGTCAAGCGCGAGATGGAGTCCGCCTACGAGCTCGAGGTTCCGCTCCGCGCCGACATCGGCTGGGGCCCCAACTGGGCCGAGGCGGTTCCCGCGGGCCACTGAGTCGAAGCGAGAAGGGCTCCAGAGCATCTCGGTGGTTGTGGGGCGCTCGGATACGGCGGTGGTGACCGGGGGGCTGGTCACGAAAGTCCGACGAGCTCGCCGAGCCGTACGGGACCCCCACTGAGCGGCCCACCCTCCCGGCGCCACCCTTCCCACAGGTCGC
>JBOGVL010000440.1:0-1824 GCA_050692535.1 Actinomycetota bacterium
GCCGGGGGCTCGCCGACGGCCGTCACGCCGGGAAGCACGGACGCCGCCGGAGGCGCCTCCCCCGGCGTGGCCGCGGCCGAACCCGCGCCGACCTCCTGGACCACCTCCGCCCCCACCTCCAGAGCCGGCGGCGGGAGGACCGTGTAGGTCCACTCCTCGAGCTTCTCCTTCTCGTGCGTCAGCAGATCGATCTCGTACTCGGCGTACTCGAACTCGGGACTCCAGAAGAGCGCGTCGAACGGGCAGACCTCGACGCAGATGCCGCAGTACATGCAGAGCGCATAGTCGATCGCGAACCGGTCCAGCACCTTGACCGAACGCGCCTTTCCGCCGGAGGCGGGGTCGTGCGTCTCCTTGTGGGCGTCGATGTAGATGCACCAGTCGGGGCACTCGCGGGAGCACTTGTAGCAGACGGTGCAGTTGGCCTCCTTCAACGCGATCACACCGCGCGTACGGGGCGGCAGGTCCGGCTTGACCTCGGGGTACTGCTGGGTGATCGAGCGGCGGAGCGCATGCTTCAGCGTGACGCCCAACCCCTTGGCCAGCCCGAGGCCGGTGCCCTTGACCTCGGGCGATCTGTTCACGTCTCGTTCGTCGATCGCCACGCGCCGCTCCCTAGAACGCGACCTTCACGATGCCCACGACCATGACCTGCGCCAACGCCAGCGGGATGAGGGCGAGCCAGGACCCCCGCTGCAGCTGATCCTCCCGGAGACGCGGGTAGGTGGCGCGCAACCAGATCACGAAGAACGACAGCGCGCCGACCTTGGCCGCCATCCACAGCGGGGCCGGGATGAACTCGAGCATCGGCGGCGCCTGATAGCCGCCGAGGTAGAGCACCGCCGCCACGGCCGAGAGGGCGACGATCCCCCCGTACTCGGCGAGGAGGAAGAACGCGAACTTCAAACCCGTGTACTCGGTCAGCGCGCCGAAGATGATCTCTGAGTCCGCGACCGGCATGTCGAACGGCGGCCGGGTGAGCTCGGCGAGCGCGGCGACGATGAAGATGCCGAAGCCGATCGGCTGCGTGAGCACGAACCAGTACCGCTCCTGGGCCTCGACGATCCCCACCATCGACAGCGTGCCCGCCTGCATCACGACGGCGGCGGCCGCGAGCACGAGCGGCAGCTCGTAGGCGATCAGCTGCGCCGCCGCCCGAAGCGCGCCGATCAGCGAGAACTTGTTGGCCGACGCCCAGCCGGCCATGAGGACGCCGATCACCGTCACCGACGTGATCGCCATCACGAAGAAGATGCCGACGTCGAGGTTGAGGATGAAGATCTCGTCCGAGAAGGGGATCACCACGAACAGGGCGATGTAGGGGACGAGCGCCACCGCGGGCGCCAGGGAGAAGACCCAGCGGTCGGCCGCCGCCGGGACGATGTCCTCCTTCTGGACGAACTTCACGCCGTCGGCGACCAGCTGGGCCCACCCGTGGAAGCGCCCGGCGTACATGGGCCCGAGGCGCGCCTGCATGTGGGCGAGCACCTTGTGCTCCATGTAGCCGACGCCGAGCGGCGCAACGAGGAAGAACACCATGACGACCGCGGCCTTCACGACGAGGACGAGCCAGTAGGCATCGAACCACTGGTCGACGAAGCTCACGCCGGACTGCCCGATCACTCCTCCTCGTCCCCCTCCTCGAGCTCCGTGGAGCCCGGCCACGGCTTGACGACCCGCGACATGAGCGGGAAGTCCTTCCGGAGGGGATGCCCCTCGAACGGCTCGGGCAGGAGCAGCCGAACGGGCTGAGGGTGACCCTCGAAGGTCACCCCGAACATCTCCATCGTCTCGCGCTCGTGCCAGTTCGCGGCCGGGTAGATG
>JBOGVL010000441.1:0-1811 GCA_050692535.1 Actinomycetota bacterium
CCGCAGGGGGAATCGGTGTGACACCCGTGACCGCCACCGTGTTCTGCCAGGTGACCGCCGTGACCGCCGTCATCCCGTGCACGCCGCAGCGCGCGAACGCCTTCAGATCGGCCTGGATACCGGCCCCGCCGCCCGAGTCCGAGCCGGCGATCGAGAGGACGCGCGGCCGGAGGGCCGGTGCACCCGTCACGCGAAGTGATCCCATCCCGCCGGCACGAGCGGCGCCTCGCCGTCGGCGCCGACCCCGATGACGCTCGATCCCTCGATGATCGTCCCGACGACCGTCAGGGTCACGTCGAACTGCTCTCGCAGCGACCGCCGGGCGCTCTCCGCATCGGCCTCGCCGAGGGTCGCGAGGAGCTCGTAGTCCTCGCCGCCGCCGATCGCGAGCTCGAGCGCGTCGACGCCGAGCGCCGGCGCGCCGTCCAGGAGCGCCGAGGAGATCGGCACCGCGTCGAGCTCGACGCGCGCCCCGACGCCGCTCGCTCGGCACAGCCGCGAGAGATCTTTGGCGAGCCCGTCCGAGAGATCCATCATCGCGCTCGCTCCGCTCCGCGCGAGGGTCTGCCCCTCCCCGACGCGTGCGACCGGACGCTCGAGCGCATCCACCAGCCGGCGGCCCCACGGTCGCGAGAGCGCCTCGCCGGTCTTGGACGCGGACGCGCGGGACAACGCCAGGCCACCGGCCGCCGCGCCGAGGGCACCCGTCACCACGATCGCGTCGCCGGGCCGCGCGCCCGACCTGGTCACGGCGCGGCCCGGCGCGACCTCGCCGACGACACAGACCGAGACCATCAGCAGGTCGCCGCGGCTGGTGTCGCCGCCAACCAGTGACAACGCGTAGTCGGCGCACGCGTCGCGCATGCCGCCGTAGAGCTCCATCACCCACGCCGCGTCGATCTCGGGCGTGAGAGCGATCGAGGCCACCGCCGCCCGGGGGCTGCCGCCCATCGCCGCGACGTCGGACACGTTCACCGTGACCGCCTTGGCGCCGAGGTCGCGGGCCGAGATCGACGCGCGTTCGAAGTGGACGCCCTCGACGAGCAGGTCCGTGGTGAGCAGCTGCTGGCCCGAGCCCGGATCCATCACGGCGGCGTCGTCGCCCATGCCGACGACCACGCCCGGCTCGTCGCCCGAGAGCAGGCGCGAGATCGCCGCGACCAGCTCGTCCTCCGAGAGCTCCATCCGCATCGTCCAGACCGACCGGCCCGCGAGGGCCGGTCCGTCGCAGGGGTTGGGAAGTTCCGTTCGGTAGGATAGAGCCGCTCCGGCCGATCGATCCTCCGGCTCGGGGCACCGCGCATCACGGAGGAGCGACCCCTTGGACGTTGAGGCACGAACGACGCTCGACAACCCCTCCGCGGAGGAGTTGCGGGCTTTCACGGAGCAGATGCCGCAGTGCCGGATCACCGAGTTCGACAACGTGAACGTCCAGACGAAGGTCACCTCCCGCAGCGCGGGGAGCACGTACGTCGTGGCCGAGCGCTCGTCGGGCAAGACGATGACTCGCGAGGAGTTCGACCGGATCGCGGCGATGCAGGACGAGTACCTCCGAGATCACGAGGTCGTGGTGATCGACGGCTACATCGGCAACGATCCGAAGTTCCGGACCCGCGCGCGCCTTTCGATCGAGAAGGCCAATGCCAATATCGCCGGGATGCAGCAGAAGCTGTACTTCCCGCTCGAGGACGCCAGCGCGGCGGCGGTGGACCCCGAGGTCCACGTGATCTACACGCCCAACCTGCCGGCGGCCGGCTACCCCGACGACCGCGTGATCGCCGTGGACCTGGAGCAGGGGGTCACCCGGGTGC
>JBOGVL010000442.1:0-1807 GCA_050692535.1 Actinomycetota bacterium
GCGCTTGACCCACGCAAGCTGGATCAGTTGGTTCGCCGAGAGGTCCGTCGCGAGCGGCGCCACCAGGTCGTCGCCGATGAACGGCATGCGCAGGAACGTCCCGAAGGTCGTCACCTCGTCGGTGACCGCCTGGACGACGGCCTGCTGGCGCTCGCCACGGGTGATGTCGTTGTCCGCCGGGTCGAGCTTGTTCACGCGCACGCGCGCGTAGATGAGCGCGCGGTGCCCGTCCATCGTCTGCTCGCCCCTCCTGAACCGGTAGCCGGGCCAGCGGTCGCACCTGGCCTGCGTCGCGAAGGGACACTTGAACTTGCCCGTGAGGATCGGCTTGGGGACGTCGATCGTGACGCCGTCGAGCGTGTCGATCACCTCTCTGAACCGCGCGTGGTTGACGACGACGACGTGGTTGATCGGCATCCCCGTCAGCGCCCGGACCGTGCGGATCGCGAGCGTCGGCCCTCCGAAGGCGAACGCGGCGTTCACCTTGTCGAGCCCGTGTCCGGGGATCTCGACGCGGAGATCGCGCGGGATTGCGAGGAAGGCCATCCTGTGCTCGTCGGGGTCGGTTCGCACGACCATCATCGCGTCGGAGCGGAACGGGCCTTCGCGGCCGCGGGCCTCGTCGGTTCCGAGCACGAGGATCGTCGAGGGGTTCGAGAGGACGAGCCCGTCTTGCGGTGCGAGCACGCCGTAGGCGCGGGAGTCGAGCCGCTCGTTCGCTTCCTTCACGCCGCTCCGGAAGGCCAGGTATCCGAGCAGCGACCAGACGGCGATTGCGAGCATGGCGACGAGCAAGACGACGAGGCCGATCCGCAGCCAGCGGCGGCGGCGCCGCTGGCGGGGCGGCCTCGGCCGGGTGTAGGCGTCTTTGCCGTCGCGGCGCGCGGGGGCGGGCTCCGCCCCCTTCTTCGACCGCGTCGGAACGGGGCCCTTGACCCGGCCTCCGCGATAGACCCTGTACGGCTTGTCTTTGGACGCCACAGCGACCGGTTATCGTAGCCAGACCCGGAATGAGCGCTCCTCAGGTGATCGCGGTCGACTTGGGCGGGACGAAGGTGGCCGCGGGGCTCGTCGATCGAGACGGAGCGGTCACCCGTCGCGCGGTCGAGCCGACCGAGCGGACGGGTGAGGACGCCGTGGTCGCGCAGCTCGAGCGTGTGATCGCCGCCCAGGCCGAAGCCGGATTCGCGGCGCTCGGCGTGGGGGTGCCGTCGACGATCGACCAGCGCTCCGGGCAAGCGGTCGCGTCGGTGAACATCCCGCTGGCGGGGGCCGATCTCCGCGGCCGGCTCGAGGACCGCTTCGGAGTGCCGGTCTGGATCGAGAACGACGCCAACGCCGCCGCGGTGGCGGAGCATCGCCTCGGGGCGGCCCGCGGCGTCCGCTACGTCGTCATGCTCACGCTCGGAACCGGGGTCGGCGGCGGGCTCATCCTCGACGACCGGCTCTATCGCGGCGCCGTCGGCGCTGGAGGCGAGCTCGGTCACATCACGCTCGACCTGGACGGTCCGCGGTGCCAGGGAACCTGTCCCGGGCGTGGTCATCTCGAGGTGCTGGCCTCGGGCGGGGCCGCCGACAAGCTCGCGGACCGAGTCGCCCAGGAACACCCGGACGGCGACCTGGGCAGGGCGGCCGCGGCCGGCCGCGTCGTCGATCCTCGCCTCCTCGTTGAGCTCGCCTCGGCGGAGCCCGGCGACGCGCTCGAGGTGCTCGAGCACGTCGGCTTCCACCTGGGCGTCGGGATCTCGGATCTCGTGAACATCTTCAACCCGGAGCTCGTCGTCGTGGGCGGAGGATTCGCAGGAGC
>JBOGVL010000443.1:0-1774 GCA_050692535.1 Actinomycetota bacterium
ATAGCCTTGCGGCGCGATGGCGCTGAAGCTCGGTCTCAACCTCGGCTACTGGGGGATCGGCCCCCAGGGCGAGGAGGCGGTCGAGTTCGTGCAGCTCGCCGAGCGCGCCGGGTTCGACTCGGTGTGGACGGCGGAGTCGTACGGCTCCGACGCGGTCAGCGTCCTCGCGTGGCTCGCTCCCCAGACCGAGACGATCAAGCTCGGGGCCGCGATCATGCAGGTCCCCGCCAGGGCGCCGGCGGCGGCGGCGATGGCCGGGTGCACGATCGACGCGCTGTCGGGCGGGCGCTTCATCTTCGGCTTCGGCCCGTCGGGTCCCCAGGTCTCGGAGGGGTGGTACGGCGTCCCGTACGCGAAGCCGTGGGGGCGAACCCGGGAGTACGTCGAGATCGTGCGCGAGATCGTCGCCCGACAGGGGCGGCTGGAGTACTCGGGAGAGCACTACACGCTGCCGCTCCCCGAGGGGGAGGGCAAGGCGCTGAAGCTGAACATCCACCCGGTCCGCGACCGGATCCCCGTTTTCCTCGGCGCGATCGGGCGCAAGTCGGTCGAGCTTGCGGCGGAGATCGCCGACGGGTGGATCCCGATCTTCTCCAGCCCGGGCGCGTTCACCGACACCTGGGCCGAGCACGTGGAGGCGGGGTTCGCGAAGGGCGGTCGGGGCCGGGAAGAGCTCGAGATCTCGCCGACGCTCCAGGTCGCGATCGACGGCGACCTCGAGACGGCGCGCAACGTGGTCAAGGCGGGGCTGCTCCTGTACCTGGGGGGGATGGGGAGCCGGAAGACGAACTTCTACGTCGACCTGGCGTCACGGATCGGCTTCGAGAGCGAGGCGACCGAGGTCCAGTCGCTGTACCTGGACGGGAAACGGGACGAGGCCTACGCGGCGATCCCCGACGCGCTCGTCGACGAGACGTCGCTGGTCGGGACCGAGGACGAGGTCGCGGAGCGCGTCCAGCGCTACGCGGGCGCCGGGGTGGACCGGTTGATCGTGTCCCCGATCCACCTCGACGCCGAGGAGCGCAAGCACACCCTGGAGCGGCTCGCGGCGCTCGCGGGCGTCGCCACCCCCGCCTAAGCCGTCCCCGCTCGGGTAGGCTCTCGCCCGCTTGAAGGTCGGTGTTCCGAAGGAGTCGGTCGAGGGTGAGCGCCGGGTGGCGCTGATCCCAGACGTCGTGCGCGGCTTGACCGCCGGGGAGCTCGACGTCGCGATCGAGTCGGGAGCCGGTGAGGGGTCCGGCCACCCCGATCCGCAGTACGTGGACGCCGGGGCTGCCGTCAGCTCGGCCGACGACGCGTGGGCGGCCGACGTGGTGGTCAAGGTCGCGCCGCCCTCTCCGGGTGAGATCGGTCGGCTGAAGCGCGGCAAGGTACTGATCGGGCACCTCGCCCCGCTGACGTCGCCGGACTCGAATCGCGCGCTCGCGGACGCGGGGGTAACGAGCTTCGCGATGGAGGCGATTCCGCGGATCACGCGGGCGCAGGCGATGGACGCGCTGTCCTCGCAGGCCAACGTCGCCGGGTACGCCGCCGCCCTGCTAGCCGCCCGCGAGGCGGGCCGCTTCTTCCCGATGATGACTACCGCCGCCGGGACGGTCGCCCCGGCACGGGTGCTCGTGCTCGGCGCCGGGGTCGCGGGACTGCAGGCGATCGCGACCGCGAAGCGGCTAGGGGCCGTGGTCACAGGGTTCGATATCCGGCGGGCCGCGTGGGAGCAGATCGCGAGCCTCGGCGGTCGGCCGCTCGAGCTCGAGTTCATCCCCGACGCCGAGGC
>JBOGVL010000444.1:0-1760 GCA_050692535.1 Actinomycetota bacterium
CACGGTGTCGGACTCGAAGGCCATCCGGTAGGCCTCGGCCGCGCCGCGTCGGACGGCCGCACCGCAGGGGTTGTTGTGCTTCACGATCACGCAGGCCGCCCCCGGAAGCATCGCGGCCAGCCCGTATGCCGAGTCCACGTCGAGCCAGTTGTTGAACGACATCTCCTTGCCCTCGGCCAGCACCCGCGCCCCCGCGAGCACCCCCGGCCCCGCCGACTCCGCGTAGAGCGCGCCGCGCTGGTGCGGGTTCTCGCCGTACCGCAGGTCGGCGACCTTCTCGAGCGCCATCCCGACGAACGCGGGGAGGCCCTCGTCGTGCGTCGCGAACCACCCGGCGACGGCCGCGTCGTAGGCCGCGGTGTGGGCGAACGCCTCGGCGGCGAGCGCCCGGCGCGTCTCGGACGAGAGCCCGCCGTCGCGGCGCAGTTCGCCAAGGACGTCGGGATAACGCGACGGATCGACGACGACGCCGACCGACGCGTGGTTCTTGGCGGCCCCGCGGACCATCGCCGGCCCACCGATGTCGATCTTCTCGATCACCTCGTCGGGAGCGGCCCCGCTCGCGACGGTCTCACGGAACGGGTAGAGGTTCACGACGACGAGCTCGAAGGGCTCGATGCCGTGCGCGGCAAGCTGCTCCCCGTGCTCCGACCTCCGTCGGTCGGCCAGGATCCCGGCGTGGATCCTCGGGTGCAACGTCTTCACCCGTCCGTCGAGCATCTCCGGGAACCCGGTGACCTCCTCGACCGGGACGACCTCCACGCCCGCCTCCCGGAGCGCCGCGGCCGTCCCGCCGGAGGACACGATCGCCACGCCGAGCTCGGCGAGCCCGCGGGCGAGCTCGACGGCTCCGGTCTTGTCGTAGACGGCGAGCAGCGCGCGCCGAACCGGCCGGACGTCGCTCACGCCGGCGCCCGCTCCAGGATCCGCACCCGTCGGCCCTCGACGACGAGCCGACCCTCGACGAGCGCCCGGACGGCCGCCGGCAGGAGCCGGTGCTCCACCTCGTGAATCCGAGCCTCGAGCGCGTCCCAGTCGTCGTCGGGTCGCACCGAGAGCGCCTCCTGGGCGACGATCGGCCCGTGGTCCACCTCCTCGTCGACGAGGTGGACGGTCACGCCGGTCACCTTCACGCCCCACGCGAGGGCGTCGGCGACCGAGCTGCTTCCCGGGAACGCCGGCAGCAGGGCCGGATGTACGTTCAGCATCCGGCCGCCGAACACCCGGACGAGCTCGGATCCGACGACGCGCATGAACCCGGCCAGCGCGACGACCTCGATCTCGCGGTCGCGGAGCAGGTCGAGCATCGCCCGGTCGAACGCGGCGCGATCGGGACGGTTACTCGGGTCGAGGAACACCGCCTCCACGCCCCGAGCTCGGGCCCGCTCGAGGGCGTGCGCGTCGCCTCGGTCGCTCACGACGAGCGTGACCCAGGGACCTACGACGGGGTCGTCCAGCAGCGCCTGGAGGTTCGTCCCGCCCCCCGACGCGAGCACCGCGAGCCGTGCCTGGGCCACGGTCGGCACGGTAGGCAGGCCGCGCCGACCCGTCAAACACAGCACATCCGAGGCCGGCGGTACGCTTCGGCCGTGCCGGAGGAACGAGCTCGAGGACCCGAACGCTGCAGCGTGCACGGGTCGAGTCCGTCGGTCGCGACGTGTGGGGGCTGCGGTCGACCGATGTGCCTGGCGTGCGCGATCCCGGTGCGCGGCCGCACGCTCGGCGCCGAATGCCTCGCCACCGAGCTCGGACCCGACGCC
>JBOGVL010000445.1:0-1734 GCA_050692535.1 Actinomycetota bacterium
AGCGCGAGGCCCGCGGCGACCCGACGGCCCACGCCGAGACGCTCGCCCTCCGTGCCGCGGCGACGGCGCTGGGACGCTGGCGCCTGGACGGCTGCGCGATGTTCGTCACGCTCGAGCCGTGCGCGATGTGCGCCGGCGCGCTCGTGCTCGCGCGCGTCGACCGGCTCGTGTTCGGCGCCGTCGATCCGAAGGCCGGCTTCGTCGGGTCGCTCGGCGACCTCGTCCGGGACCCACGTCTGAACCACTCGGTCCGGGTGGATTCGGGCGTGCTCGAGCCGGAGGCGGCCGCGCTCCTGCGGGACTTCTTCCGCGAGCGGCGCTAGGACTCGCTCCCGCGCCGTTCGTCGGAGCGACGCCGGTCGTCCATGACCCCGCGGATCCGGTTCGCGACGTCCGGCATCACGTCCTCCATGGCGCGGAAATCGCGCTCGTGCATCACGACGATCGTGAGGTCGGACGTGGCGGTTACCGTCGCGGTCCGCCGATGTTTCTCGAGCAGCGCCATCTCCCCGAAGAAGTCGCCGGGACCGAGGTCGGCCAGGTGCGCCCCGTCGAGGGTCACCTCGGCCGAACCCGACTCGATGAGCATGAACTCGTGCGGGAAGGCGCCCTGGTCCATCAGGTGACGTCCCGCCTTCACGTCGACCTCGTCGGTCCAGCCGGCGAGCCGCTCGAGCTCCTTGCGCGACAGGTCACGGAACAGCGGGATGCGCTTCAGTCGATCGGCGTCCACACGCGGAATCCTGCCACAGGTCCCGGGCGGGCGTGAATTGGCTACACTCGCCCCGGAGGCGTGCCGGAGCGGACGAACGGGACCGCCTCGAAAGCGGTTAGGGGCCTAAACCGCCCCTCGCGTGTTCGAATCACGCCGCCTCCGCGAACCCGCCTCCTACGGCGGGTCTGTCGTTCACGAGGAGAACATCTTCATAACCGCCACCGCCGGACGAGCGACGGGAAGACCGGCAGAGGGCACGATCGCCAGGTGACGCGCTGGCTGGTGGACGGCATGAACGTGATCGGCTCCCGTCCGGACCGGTGGTGGAACGATCGCGACAAGGCGGTTCGACGACTGATCGACGAGCTCGACCGATACGCGAAGGAGACCGGCGAGGTGGTCACGGTGGTGTTCGACCGGCAGCCTCGGGACGTGTCGCCCGGCCTTCATGGCCCGATCACGGTGGCCTTCGCCTCCCGGCGCGGCCGCAACGCCGCTGATCATGAGATTGCAGAGATGGTGGCCGACGATGAGTCGCCGGCCACGCTCAACGTCGTGACGTCCGACAAAGACCTGGCTGATCGCGTACGGCGGCGAGGCGCTCAAGTTGCATCGTCGGGGTCGTTCCGTCGCCGGTTGGATGAGACCCTCGAGGGCCGGCCGGCGTAGCCGCACCGGCGAGCACGGCCAACCTCCCCGGGGCGACGCCGACGGCCTGATGACTTTGTCGCCGGGCGGCCGCTGTATCTCACGGCTGGGTACCCCCACGCCGGCTCCGCGATCCTTCGGCAAGAGCCCTGGTCACAGGCTGTGGCGGGGCACCCGGGTGTCCTTCGGGCCGAGGGACCTCACGCGACGATGTGCTGCGGCGATCGGACGAACGTCCACGTTCGCCCGATCCGATCGAACCCGAGTCGGGAGTACAGCTCCTTCGGCCAGTCGTCCTCGTCGGCGACGATGAACACGTGTCTCGCGCCCGCGGCGCGGGCCGCCTCGGCCGCCCGAAGCACGACCGCGCG
>JBOGVL010000446.1:0-1726 GCA_050692535.1 Actinomycetota bacterium
GCGTTGGGCGGTCTCGACGCGGTGGTGAACGCAGCCGCGATCGACACGTCCTGGAAGCCCGTCGGCGAGCTCCCGGTGGAGGAGTGGGACCTGGCCATCGCGGTCAACCTCTCGGGGACGTTCTACGTCTGCCGGGCCGCGTTGCCCCACCTGGAGGAAGGAAGCGCGATCGTCAACTTCACGTCGGTGGCGGGCGTGCGCGCGTGGGCCGAGGACGCCGCCTACAACGCTTCGAAGGCCGGCGTGGAGCTCTTGACCCGCACGGTCGCCGTCGAATACGGCCCGCGCGGCGTGCGCGCGAATTGCGTCGCCCCGGGGGTGATCGACGCGGGCATGACCGATCTGGTCGTCGACCCCGACGGGCGTCAGGAGCTCGTGGCGAAGCACCCGCTGGGCCGGCTCGGCCTGGCTGAAGAGGTCGCGGAGGCCGTCGTCTGGCTCGCCTCGGACCGCTCCTCCTTCACAACCGGGACCACCCTGACCGTCGACGGGGGCTTTCTTGCCTGACATGCGGGCCCTCGTGTGGCACGGAGACGACCGCCTCGAGGTCGAGTCGGTGCCCGAGCCCTCGCCCGGCGAGGGGGAGGTGCTGCTCGAGGTCGAGCTGGCCGGGATCTGCGGCTCGGACCTCCACGCCTATCGCGGCCACCCCGGCCCCCGAGTCCCGCCGCTCGTCCTCGGCCACGAAGCGCTGGGAAGCGTCGAGGGCCGTGAAGGGCGGTTCGTCGTCTTTCCACTGGTCGTCTGCGGAGCCTGCCGCGCCTGCCGCCGCGGGGAGGAGAACCTCTGCGAGCGACGAGGCCTCCTCGGCCTCGATCGCCAGGGCGTCTTCGCCGAGCGCGTTCCGGTGCGCGCGGACGCGCTCGTACCGGTGCCGGGCGGCGTCGACCCGTACGTCGCGGTGCTCGTCGAGCCATTGGCGACGTCGCTCTCGGCGCTCCGGATCGAGCGCGTCGAGGCGGGCGACATGGTTCTCGTCGTCGGCGGCGGCCCGATCGGGGCTCTCGCGGTCTACGCGGCGGTCGCGCGGGGCGCCCGCGTCACCTGCGCGGAGCCGGTTGACGAACGGCGCGCCCTCGCCGAGCGGCTCGGCGCCACGACCGTCCTCGCGGACGCGGCCGACGCTCCTCAGGGCGCGGTGGACGTCGCCGTGGACGCCGTCGGGGTCGAGGCGACCTGGCGGACAGCCGTGGCCGGCGTCCGTTCGGGCGGCAGAGTCGCTCTCGTCGGCCTCGGGCAGGCGGAGGGCTCCATGCCCACCGGCGATCTCGTTCGGCGTGGTGTCTCCGTGCGCGGCCACTACGCGTACACGCGCCGCGACTTCGAGGACTCCCTCGCTCTCCTTGCGGCCTCCCCGCCGCCGGTCGACTGGGTCACCGTCCTCGAGCTCGCCGAAGGCGCCGAGGGGTTCAGGGTTCTGGTCGAGGAGCCGTCTGCAGCCACCAAGGTCCTCCTGACGCCGTCGTGACCCCGAGGCAGGAGCGGGCGCTGGTGGTCGCGCGCAGTCTCGGCGCCGACGGCGTGCTCGCGGCGGATGCGGCCACCGTAACCTGGATCACCGGCCTGGAGATCCACGCCGAGGGCGGGCCTAGCCCGTTCGCGCTCGCGCCGCTCGCGGTGCTCACGGCCGACGGCCCGCCGATCGTGGTGGCGAGCGCGGACGAGGGCGGCGCCGTCCGGGCGGCGAGCTGCCTCCACGAGCCCTACGAGGGTTTCACGACCGGGC
>JBOGVL010000447.1:0-1722 GCA_050692535.1 Actinomycetota bacterium
GTCCGGGAGCGTGTCGCCGTCCGTGACTACAGCATCGGCCGGCGGCGCGTCGACCGGCCACGACGCCGACGGCCGGAGCTCGCCGCCGATCCGGAGCCAGATGCGGGCCGTCGCGGCGCCGGCCCCCTGGCCGAGGATCTGCGCCATCCGGGCGAGCACGTCCTCCGTTGCGTAGGCCTCGCCAACCCGCTCGGAGAACTCCGCGAGCACCTCGTACGGGGTCGCCCGCCTCCCGTAGACGAACCGATCGGCGACCCGACGGGCGAACCGCGAAACCGGCCGGAACGCCAACCCGAGGAGCAGCGCGACGACGAAGAGCGTTCGCGAGCTCACCTCTCCTGCCGTGACGAGACCGAACGCACCCACCACGGCCCCGTAGACCAGGACCACGACCAACGCCAGCGTGCCCGCGACGAGTGCCTTCTTCACGACGACGTCGAGGTCGTACAGGCGGTACTGGAGCACGGCGATGCCGATCGAGACGGGAAGAGCGAGGAACGCGAGGCCGGAGACCACGCTCTCCAGGAGGCTGCCGCCCACGCCGGCGGCGAGCAGGATCTCCGACGCCACGAACGAGACCAGCAGGAACACCACCGCGAACGCCACCCACTTGATCTGCTGTCGCTCGACGCCACGCGAGCGCCGGAACCGCACGACGAGCGACCCGATCGCGCCGACCAGGCACGCGAGAAGCGCGACGGTGACCACGGCGTCCGGGATGTACAGGCGATCGAGCGCGGCGATCGCAAGCGGATTCTCGACGACGACGTCCTCCGTGGACCCCGTGAGCGTCGTCTGACCGAAGGTGTCCCCGACGAAGAGGACCCCGAGGAAGACCCCGCTGAACCAGGCGAACGGGCGCCAGCTCCGCGAGGGGAGCCTCCCGTCGGGGAACAACAGCGGGAGGTAGACCAGGACCGGGAGGATCCCGAGCAGCCAGCCGAAGCTCGACAGGAGCGCCGCGGCCACCACGACGAACCCGTCCGTGGTCCCCTCTCGGATGAGGTAGGTGACGATCTCTCCGGCCAGGAACGACGCCCCCGTCGCGCAGGCCGTGTAGAGGAGCAGCCCGCCGACCACGTTGCCGCGCGCGCGACTCAGGATGAGCGCACCCACCACGCCGAACATCGAGAACGCCACGATGAAGGGGACCTGCTCCGCGATGGCCTCGTCGTTGATCACCACGCCGACGGTTCCGGCCACCGCGAGCGCGACGAAGCCCGCGAGCACCGCCCACGGCCAGCGCGACGGGCCGCGCTCGCTCATGCTCCGTCCTCCGGCGCGAGCACGCGGTAGACCTCGACCGGCTCCTCGCGACCCTTCACCTGGCGAAGGCCGATCGGCTCGGCGTCGACGCCGGGCGCCGCCGCGACCGTCGCGGCGCCGGCCACGATCTCCCCCGCCTTCGCCTCGGCCTGCAGTCGCGCCGCCACGTTGACGACGTCCCCCACGACCGTGTATTCCAGCCGCCCGCCGCCCCCGACCGTCCCCGCCATGACCCGTCCGGTGTTGAGGCCGATCCCCATCCCGATGGGCGGCCGCCCGTCGGCCGCGGCCTCCCCGTTCAGCTCGGTCTGGCGTTCCTGCATCGCGAGCGCGCAGCGGATGCCGCGTTCGGCGTGATCGAGCGTCGGCTCCGGCGCACCGAACACCGCCATGACGGCATCGCCGACGAACTGATCGACCAGTCCCCCGTGGGCGATGATGACCTCGGCCATCGCC
>JBOGVL010000448.1:0-1717 GCA_050692535.1 Actinomycetota bacterium
CGACCATGTCGCGTACTGGTCCTCCCAGGCGGGCTCGCTGTTCACGGGGGACGCGGTGCTCGGCCGCGGCACCAGCGTCATCGATCCGCCCGAGGGCGACCTGGTGTCGTACCTGCGCTCGCTGAAGCGGATGCGCGAGCTCGCGCCGACGACGATCTACCCGGGTCACGGGCCGGTCGTGCTGCGGGGGACCGCCAAGCTCGACGAGTACCTCGAGCACCGGGCGATGCGGGAGGGGCAGGTGCTCGAAGCCCTCGCGGACGGCGCCCGCACCGTCGACGAGCTCGTTACGACGATCTACGCGGACTACCCGCCGGAGGTGCACGAGCTTGCCGCGCGCTCGGTGCTCGCGCACCTGTTGAAGCTCGACGCCGACGGCCGCGTGGACACGACGTCGAAGGGCGGCGTCGCGCGGTACGAGGCGATCGAGCCGCGCACCTGCGCGCGATGCGGGCGTCCGGTCCGCGGCAAGGCGCGCCTGTGCGGATCCTGCAGCCTGGCGACGCTCCAGGAATCGGGCTAGACGACCGGCCCGGACTGCAGGGCCTCCGGGTCCGGGATCACGATCGTCCGGCCTTCGGTCTTGACGAGGCCGCGGGAGACGAGGCCGCCGAGGGATCGGTTCACGGCCTCGCGCGTCGCGCCGACCATGCGCGCGATCTCGTCCTGCGTGAGCGGCAGACCGATCCTGATCCCGTCGGGAGCCGGGACGCCGGTCATCTCCGCCAGGTCGCACAGGCGACTCGACACCCGCGTCGTGACGGTCCCGACCATCGCCTCCTGCAAGGCCTGCGACGTCCGGTGAAGTCGGGACGCGACGAGCCGGAGCAACTGCCCGGACGTTGCCGGATGCCGGTGCAGGATCTCCCGGACGTGCTCGAGCGGCAGCGCCACGACGTCCGCAGAGCAGATCGCACGAGCCTCGACGGGCGAGGGCTCGCCGAGCAGGGCGCTCTCGCCGAACAGGTCGCCGACGCCCAGGAGCCCGACGACCACCTCTCGGCCCTCGCGAGTCACCGCCGAGAGGCGGACGACGCCCGACGTGACGAGGAACAGGCTCTCGATCGGATCGCCCTGCCGGACGACGACGTCGCCGTGGGGGAGCCGGCGGGGCGTCCCCGCGGCCCACGCGCCGAGCGGAACCCCCACGCGCGCACCCTAGCCGGAGGCACCGACAACGCCGGCGCGACCTCCGGAGTTGCTCGACGTCAGGTGCTGCTCGACTCCGCCCAGAGGTTGATCCCGGCGTCGATCGCGAGGCGGTCGATCTCGGCCAGCTCCTCTGCGTCGAAGTCGAGCTTCTGCAGCGCCGACACGTTCTGCTCGAGCTGGCGCACGCTGCTCGCGCCGATCAACGCCGACGTCACGCGCGGGTCTCGGAGCGTCCAGGCGATCGCCATCTGCGCGAGGCTCTGTCCCCGCCGGCTCGCGATCTCGTTCAGCGCCCGGGCCGTCGCCAGGTTCTCCTCGGTGAGCATGTCGGCCGACATCGCCCCCCCGGTGCGTACGCGCGAGTCCTCGGGGATCCCGTCGAGGTACCGATCGGTGAGCAGGCCCTGCGCGAGCGGCGAGAAGGCGATGCAGCCCACGCCCTCGGCGTCGAGCACGTCGAGGAGACCGCCCTCGATCCAGCGGTTCAGCATCGAGTAGGACGGTTGGTGGATGAGCAGCGGCGTCCCGAGCGCCCGCAGGATGCTCGCCGCCTCGCGCGTTCGCC
>JBOGVL010000449.1:0-1711 GCA_050692535.1 Actinomycetota bacterium
GGTGGGATCGGAAGCCGGCCGCCTCGGCCGCGTGTCGGCCTTCCTCTTCCGCCATCGGCGGGTCAAGCTCGGTCTGACCCTGGGGCCGCCCCTCGCCTGGTTCCTCGTCATCTACCTGGGCTCCCTGGCGCTGCTGCTGGTCGCGGCCTTCTGGCACCTCGACGTCTTCACCTCGGAGATCGTCCGCGGGTTCAGCCTGACCAACTTCCAGACCCTGCTCGAGGTCGACGTCTACCGGACGATCACGATCCGGACCGTCGGGATCTCCGCGGCGGTCGCGCTGACGGACATCGTCCTGTCGTTTCCGCTCGCGTACTACGCCGCCCGCCTGGCGACGCCGCGGATGCGCAACGCGCTGCTGATCGCCGTCGTGCTCCCGCTCTGGGCCAACTACCTGGTGCGCGTGTTCGCGTGGAAGCTCATCCTGACCCCGAACGGGTTCCTGAACTGGCTGGTGGAGACGACCGGGCTCGGCTCGCTGCAGCTCGGACGGTCGAACTGGTCGGTGTGGCTCACGTTCGTCTACCTCTGGCTTCCGTTCACGCTGTTGCCGATCTATGCCGCGCTCGAGCGGGTGCCGACGTCGTTCCTCGAGGCGTCGTCCGACCTGGGCGCCCGGGGGTGGACGACGTTTCGCCGGGTCGTCCTGCCGCTCGTCCTGCCGGGGATCGTGGCGGGCTCGATCTTCGCGTTCTCGCTCACGCTCGGTGACTACATCGCCCCCGAGCTGGTCGGCAACACCCAGTTCATCGGGAACGTGATCTTCGACAACGTCGGCGTGGCCGGGAACCTGCCACTGGCGGCGGCGTTCGCGATCGTCCCGCTCGCGATCATGGCCCTCTACCTCCTCCTCGCCAAGCGGGCGGGGGCGTTCGAGGCGCTCTAGGGATGGAGTCTCGCGCCGTCAGGATCCTGGTCAAGGCGGGGACCGTGCTCACGCTCGCGTTCCTCTACGTGCCGCTGGCCATCGTCGTGGTGTACGCGTTCGACGACAGCATCGGCCAGGCGTGGCCGATCGAGCAGTTCACCACCAAATGGTTTGGCGTCGCCTGGCGGGAGCCGAAGGTCCGCGAGTCCCTCGTCCACTCCCTGCAAGCGGCGTCGGTGGCAACGCTGTTCGCGCTGGTGCTCGGGAGCCTGGCGGCCTTCGCCGTCCACCGATTCCGGTTCTTCGGCAGGACCTCGGTCTCGTTCCTCCTGATCCTTCCGATCGCCCTGCCGGGCATCGTCACCGCGATCGCGCTCAACACGACCATCAACCGATTCGGGTTCCCGTTCGGCCTCCAGACGATCGTGATCGGTCACGCGACGTTCTGCATCGTCGTCGTCTACAACAACGTGCTGGCCAGGCTGCGGCGGACGCCGACGTCGCTCGTCGAGGCCTCGATGGATCTCGGCGCCAACGGCTGGCAGACGTTCCGGTACGTGACGTTCCCGGCGATCCGCACGGCCGTCGTCGCCGGGGCGCTGCTCGCCTTCGCCCTGTCCTTCGACGAGATCGTCGTGACCAACTTCACCGCCGGCAGCACGCTCACGATCCCGAAGTTCATCTACAACAACCTGCGCCTGCCGAGGAACCGCCCCGTCGTCAACGTGGTGGCCCTCGGGGTGATCCTCATCATGCTCGTTCCCGTGTACATCGCGCAGCGGATGGCGGGGGGAGCCGACGTCACGGCCGGGGGCGGGGCCGCGAGCCGCGAGGGGGTACCCT
>JBOGVL010000450.1:0-1702 GCA_050692535.1 Actinomycetota bacterium
GGGTGTGCCTGGGCGGGGGTGGGGTTGGGTTGGGAAGGGAGGTGGATCTGTCTAACTTGTCATAACGTACATTCTCGGCATCGTAGGCCGGAAGACCGGTCCTACCGGGGCGGGCGGAAGCGGGCCCGGATCCCCCACACGGTCACCAGCCAGAGTGCCTCGAAGACGATCCGCCGGCTGATCTTCGACTGCCCGTGGGCGCGTTCACTGAAAGTGATCGGCGCTTCGCCCACGGAGAGGCCGGCCAGCCAGGCGCGGTAGACGAGCTCCACCTGGAACCCGTAGCCGTCCGAGCGGACGGCGTCCCTGGTGATCTCGGCCAAGGCGGTCCCGCGGTACACGCGGAAGCCGCTCGTGGCATCGCGGACTCCCAGACCGAGGCAGAGTCGCGCGTAGGCGTTGCCCGCCCGGGACAGCGCCACCCGCGCCCGGCTCCAGTTGGAGACGGCGCCCCCGGGCACGTACCGGCTCCCGATCACGACGTGGTGGGATCCGGCGGCCTCGAGCAGGCGAGGCAGCTCGTCGGGCCGATGGGACAGATCCGAGTCCATCTCGACGATCAGGTCGTAGCCCTCCTCCAACCCGACCCGGAACCCCGCGGCGTACGCGTTCGCGAGGCCGAGCTTGCGATCGCGCTCGATGAGCCGCAACCGGCCGTCCGCCCCGGCCACCGAGCGCACGACGTCGGCCGTCCCATCGGGCGAGCCGTCGTCGACCACGAGCGCGTCGATCCGGTGTGACAGGGCCAGCAGGCCGCTCAGCACCTCTCCGATGGTCTCCCGCTCGTCGTACGTGGGGAGCAGCACGAGGATGCGGGGATCCTCGGGAAGCGCCCCGGCCTCGCGCCCCGGCCGCGCCCGGCCTCGGGGGAGGGCGATGAGGACGAGCACGAGCGCGAGGCTCCCCCAGGGCACCCAGTCCCCCAGGCGCGTGTAGACGGTGGCCCGCTCGGAGGCCCGCAGCACCCTGCGCATGACCGCGGGCTCGAACAGCTCGCGACGGTCCACCACCGTGCCGTCCGGGTCGATGAACGCGCTGATGCCCGAGACTGCAGCGTGGACGACCCAGCGCCCGTTCTCGACGGCTCGAAGCCGGCTCATCTGCAGGTGCTGCGCCGACGCCGCGGTCCGTTCGTAGGACGCGTTGTTGATCGTCACGACGAGGAAGGTCGCCCCCCGACCGACCATCTCCCGATCGATCGAGGGGAAGCTGTTCTCGTAGCAGATCGGTGTTCCGAACGCGGGCAGTCCCCCGATGTGGAGGTTGGTCACCCGCTCCCCCGGTATCCGGTCGACGGGCACCTGGTCGATCGCGTCGATCACCGGCTCGAGCAGACCCCGCCACGGCACGTACTCCCCGAAGGGAACCAGGTGGACCTTGTCGTAGCGATCGACCAGGGCTCCCGTCCCGTCGAACGCGAGCGTGGCCGTGTGCTGGGTTCCGTCCGGGTCGTTGACGACGGCGCCGGCGACCGTAGGGGCGCCCACGGAGGCGATCACGTCCGATACCGCCGCCATCGTCGCGGGGTCGGCGAGGGCGCCGGGGTCCAGCGCACCCTCGCCCCAGACGACGAGATCCGGCGGATCCGCCTGCAACGTGCGGTGCTGCTCGATGTTGAGCCGCGCGACCGCGAGGTCCTCCTCGAGCCCGACGAGGCGCTCGACGCTGGAGACGTCGACCTGGACGGGGGCCACGTCCAGGT
>JBOGVL010000451.1:0-1687 GCA_050692535.1 Actinomycetota bacterium
GACACTCGATGAACACCGTCGATCCTCGGCTGCGGCGCACGGCCTTCTCCATCCCGCGCACCACCTCGGCCTCGGCCCCCTCCACGTCGATCTTCGCGACGTCGACCCGGCGATCCCCGATCACCTCATCGAGCGTGACGCCCCGGACCTCGACGGAGGAACGCAAGGAGTCCGACCCCCCGACCCGATCGCGGACGGCGCCCGGGAAGCCGCCGCGCGGGTCGATCGAGCTCGTCGCCCTCATCGAGACGTCCAGGTTCGAATCGAGGTGCAGACGGACCGACCCCGGACGATCGGACGCGGCGGCCTCGACGATCTCGACCCTGTCGGCGACCCCGTTGGCCTCCACGTTCGAGCGCAGCGCGTCGAGGTTCACGGGGTCCGGCTCGAGCGCGATCACCGTTCCCTCAGGGCCCACCCTGTCTGCCGCGAGCACGGTGTGGAGCCCGATGTGCGCGCCGCAATCGACCACGAGCATTCCTTGTGAGAGTGCCTGCTCGAAGACACCGACCTGGAACAGATGCGACCCCAGCCCCTGCTGGGTGAGCACCCTCAGGTACCGACCGTGGTGGATCAGCGAGCCACGAACCGTCACACCGTCAACGTCGATCGTGTAGTGGTCACCGCTCAGGCGGGCGACCACCGCCCGGGTCCGCGCGCCGAGCGACGCGAGACCCCGTTGCTGGAGCCGGTCCGCGACGCCGAACCCGGCATCGACGAGTGCGCCTCGTATCCCCCCGCGTCGCTGGGCCGTCAGCACGCCGATCGCCGCCCTAGCGCGCCGGTTCGCGTCCAGCCATCGCTCGGAAGTCGGCGGTCGTGTTGACATGTGGGAACGGCTCAGGTGGCACCGCCACGCCGAGTGCCGCGCAGATCGGGCTCCAGCCATCGCCCGGAGCCCACTCCACGAGTCGTTCAGCGGGGATGGCCTCTCGGACGGCGTCGTTGTGTCGCGCGTACGCCTCCTTCGCGGCCGCCTCGTCGGCCCACCCGGGCGTGAACCGCTCGTCCAGCAGCCTGAGCGTGAATGTTCTCGCTGGCGCCAACGCCCTCTCCATCGGATCGTCCTTCGGATGCTTCAGGGCATCGACCACGGTGTCGTCGAAGCTCCGCCACCACTCGTCGACACCGCGCACCGACAGGATGATGAGCGCGTTCGGGTATGCGGCCCCTAGCTCGGCGAAGAACAACGCGACCGTCATGTCCACGGCGGACCGACGCTCGCAGAACACCACGTCCCAGTCGACCGCGTGACCCTCGAGGGCGCGCTCCCAGACCGGCACGTGCTCAAGATGATGGAGCAGGTCGTGGTTGTCGTAGCAGGGAGATGCCAGCAGCCTCTCGAGCGCGGCCTTCAGGGACTGGGTGCCGGTGCGCCCGAGCCCGACGCCGATCGCGTCTAGTGCCATCGCATGGGCGCGAGTGTAGTCACATCCGTCTCTCCGGCTATCCGGCCGGGGCATTTCGGGCGAAGGCCCAGACCTGCAGCGGGAAGTCGGGCTCGTTGCGCAGGGAGTGCCACGGCCGGTAGGCCGACCAGCGGTTGAAGTTGCCCTTCACGCACTGCCTGTTGCCCCACGACTCGACCCTCTCGACCTCGAGCCCCGCGCGCTCGAGCAGCGTTCGCAAGCCCCTCGGCGTGAATCGCCAGTAGTCGCCCATCCCGAACAGGGGGAGCTCGTGGACC
>JBOGVL010000452.1:0-1683 GCA_050692535.1 Actinomycetota bacterium
AACATGCGCGCTCGCCGGCTGCTGCCGTTGCTGATCGTCGGCGCGATCCTGGCTCCCGCCCCCGCGTACGCCGGCGGATCGTGGCTCGAACCGGATCGCCGGGCGTACGTGCCCGGGGACGCGGCGACCTTCCGCGGTTCGTTCTCCTTGAGCGGCTCGCTCGAGGGCCGGATCGCGGACGGTCCGTACGTCGCATACCTGCTGGAGGCCGGGCGTTGGCTGAGGCCGGGGGGGATCCCTGCCGGTGCGATCCGACTCGGCGAGCTCCGGATCGTCCGTTCGAACGGCCCGCACCCCACCCGCGCGGTCGTCTCGTTCGAGGTCCCCGACGTGCCCACGGGCTGGTATCACCTCGGCTACTGCAACCAACCATGCACCGTGGACGGGATCGGCGATCTGGTCGGTGGCGACCGCTTCGTGGTCGCGCCAACCCGGGCGGAGGGCCTCGCCATCGTCCGGGTCGACGGGCTCGCCGGCAGGGTCGCCGCCGTGCGGCATCGCGTGGTCGCTCGAACGCGACAGGAGCGCACGCGCCTCGAGCAGGCACTGGAAGGTCGGACAAGGCAGCTGCAGGCCGCGCAGACGGAGGTCGTCGCCCTCCGGACCGCGCTCCGCGAGACGGGGCCGGTGATCGAACCGCTCGTCCCGAGCGGTCCCTCGGTGACGTGGTGGATCGCGCTCCTCGCCGGCCTCGCCGGCCTGGGGGCCGGGCTCGCGCTCGGGCGGCGTCGATCCGACCCGATGTTCGTCGTCCCGGACACGGTGCCGGACGACCTCGAGGATCGCACGCCGGTCCCGCTCCGGTAGTCGCACGACCATCGGACTCACCGGCCCGGGCCGGTGGGCTGGCATGATGGGCCGATGGGCTCGCGCGACGGGACGGCGCGGCGGGAACCGATGTCGGTGGCGCGCGCCGTCCTGACGTTCGCGCTCTCGGGGCTCGTCGCCCTGCTGCTCGTCGGGGTCGCGGGGGTCCTGGTGCTCCGGCGGATCGGCACCTCGGAGGCCTACCGCGAAGCGGAGAAGGTCGCCGTGGTCGCATCCCGGATCGTCGAGCGACGGCTGACGGACGGGATCCTGCGGGGCACCTCGGGTAGCCTCCTCGCGCTCGACGCCCTGGTGAACGGGGGGGTTCTCACGGACCCGATCGTCCGGGTGAAGATCCGGGACTCGACCGGCACGATCCTGTACTCCTCCGATGCGCCGGAGCTGATCGGCACGGCCGCTCCGCTCGACCAGGACGCGCGGGAGGCGCTCGAGGGCGGAGAGATCGCCACGGAGCAGCTCGACCCGTCGCTGCCCGAGAACCGTTCGGAGGCGGGATTCGGCCCGCTCCTCCAGGTCTCGCTCCCGGTCTCGACCCCAGGCGGGACCGAGCTCCTGTTCCAGGCTTCGCTCGAGTTCGACTCCGTTGCGGCGAGCGGCCGGGAGCTGTGGATCGCGTTCCTGCCCGTCCTCGCGGTGGCGCTGGCCGCGCTCGCCCTGCTGCAGATCCCGCTCGCCTTCCGGCTGGCGCGCCGCGTCCGGGAGTCGCAGGTGGATCGCGAGCGATTGCTGCGACGCGCGATCGACGCCTCCGACGTCGAACGCCGGCGGATCGCCGGCGACCTGCACGAGGGGCTGGTGCAGCAGCTCGCCGGCCTGTCGATGTCGCTCGCGGCCCGGGCGGACGCGCTCGAGGCG
>JBOGVL010000453.1:0-1666 GCA_050692535.1 Actinomycetota bacterium
GACGACGACGTGGAAGGCGTCGTCCGCCTCACCCCCGTGGGAGCGTGGATCGGTCAGCGGCCCGACGATCTCGTTGAACTCCGCGACCGAGCCCGGCCAGCCGTGGGTGAGGACGAGCGGGAGGGCGCCCTCCTCGGGCGAACGCACGTGCAGGAAGTGGACGTTCTGCCCGTCCACCGTGGTGGTGAACTGCGGGAACTCGTTCAGTCGCGCCTCGTCCTTGCGCCAGTCGTAGGAGGCGCGCCAGTACTGCGCCATCTCCTTCACGTAGTCGAGCGCCACGCCGTAGCCCCAGCCGCCGCCGGGGGGCTCGTCCGGCCAGCGCGTGCGAGCCAGTCGATCGCGAAGGTCCTCGAGATCGGACTGGGCGACGTCGATGCGGAACGGGCGGACCTCGTCGTCGGCGCGATCGGGCTCGGTCATCGGGCTCCTCCTTCGCCGGGCCTCGTTGGCCCTCGTACCCCGGACGTTAGGACGCAATCCGGACGGTTTCGGTCCTGATTTCGCGGTACCTTGGGAGCCGATGAGCCTGCCCGGAGCGTCCCGCCCGGCGACGCGCCTCCTGGCGATGCTCGAGGTGCTGCAGGCCCGCGGCCGCGTGAGCGGCCGGGAGCTCGCCGAGCGACTCGAGGTCGATCCGCGAACCGTGCGCCGCTACGCCGTCAAGCTCGAGGAGCTCGGCATCCCCGTCGAGGCCGGGCGGGGGCCCTACGGCGGCTACCGGCTGCGACCGGGGTTCAAGCTCCCCCCGCTCATGCTCACCGACGACGAGGCGACCGCGGTCGTTCTCGGTCTCGTCGTTGCCCGCCAGACGGGGATGTCGATCGAGGCGGGGGCGATCGACGAGGCGCTCGCGAAGATCTTCCGCGTGCTCCCCTTGGACCTCCGCGAACGGGTCTCGGCCCTCGAGCAGAGCCTGGAGACGACGTGGCGGGCGCCGGAACCGCAGCCACCCGCGACCGAGGTGGTGCTCACCCTGGCGGAGGGGATCCGCGGGAAGCGGCGGGTCCGGATCCGCTACGCGGCCGCCGGGCGCGAGGAGACGGAGCGCACGGTCGCCCCGTACGGCCTCGTCTACCACGTCGGTCGATGGTACCTCGCCGCCCACGACGACAAGTCGGGCGAGGTGCGGACGTTCCGGGTCGACCGCGTGCGTTCGGCCGAGGCGCGTCCGGAGCGCGCGGCGGTGCCGCCAGGCTTCGACGCCGCCGATCACGTCACCCGGTCGCTCGCCCGCATGCCGTGGGGGTGGGAGATCGAGGTCGTGTTCGAGACCACCTTGGACGAGGCCCGGCGTCGCATCCCCAGAACCGTTGGGGAACCCGTCGAGATCGAGGAGGGCATCCTGCTGCGTGCCCAGTCCGACGATCTCGACATCGCGGCCCGGATGATCGCGTCGTTGGGATGGCCGTTCACCGTTCGAGGTCCCGACGAGCTCCGAGCGTCGGTCCGCAGGCTGGCGTCGCAGCTCGCGGCGGCGTCGAAGGCCCGGTGACCCGGGCGGCTCCGGAGCCGGCCGAACCCTGCGACTGCGGGGTCCGTAGTACGGGCACGGGCGGTCCACCGAGGCCGGCCGGAGGAAGGAGGAGGGGGATGAACGTACGAGCGAGGTTCGCTGGCAGGCTGATCGCGGCGACCGTCGGGTTCGCGCTCCTCGTGCCGGGCG
>JBOGVL010000454.1:0-1656 GCA_050692535.1 Actinomycetota bacterium
GCTTGACCTGACCGAGGTTGTCCGCGAGGTACGCGGGATAGAAGTTCTTCGTCGCGCGGAGCCCCACGAAGACGAATCGTCCACCGGCCCGCAGGTCGGCGCCCGCCATGGCCTCCGGCACGAGCGCCGTCGGCTTCGCCACGCCGACCGCCGTGGGGACGAGCAGGTTCTCGTCGAGCGACCCGAAGTAGCCCAGCTCCGGGACGCGTTCCTGGAACCACGCAAGGCTCGCGGCCACGGTGGCGGCGGGGATGTGCGCGTAGGGGTGGTCGGGGTATTCGGCGCCGAACGCGGGCAGGGCGCTCGACGGGTTGTCCACGAGGTCCGGGGCATACCCGAGCACGTCGATCGTCGCCGGTGCCAGGTGCGTGGCCCCGACCCCCTGCGCGAGGAGTGTCGTCCGGAGTCCGCCCTCGGCCAGTCGGAGCGCGGCCACGAGCCCCGACAGCCCGGCCCCGATCACCACGACGTCGGGATTCACGTCCGGGCCTCCGCCCGGCCGGGGCTCCGTGCCTCGTCCCCCGGCAGGTGCCCGACGTCGAGGATGCCCTGGAAGATCCAGTCGTCGAGCCGCGCCTGCCGGATCTGGTCGCCGTACAACACCGGCTGAACGCCCTTCCATCGCTCCTGCAGGAAGTCCAGGAGGGAGCGGTTCGCCACGACGGACGGGATCTTCTCCACGGCGTGCAGGATGCCGGTCGCCCGGTAGATGCAGAAGCCGCCCTGGCACGGCCCCATCCCCAGGCGGAGCGTCCTGCGCATGTCGTCCAGGTTCGTGGTCGCCCGTCGCACGAAGGCCGACTCCAGATCGCGGCGACCCACGAGCTCGCACTCGCAGATCAGCTGGTCCTCGTGGAGCGTCGCCTCCCGCTTCGCGACGCGCGCCCCGAGCCAGTAGGAGCGGCCGTCCTCGGAGTCCGGGAGCGGCTCGTCGCCGGTCCGGCATGGCCGCTCGACCCCCAGCTCCCGGCAGACGGCGTCGACGGTCTCCTCGGCCATCAGCCGGAACGTGCAGAATTTGCCGCCCGTGATCGTGACGAACCGCTCGACCCCGTCCCGGCTGCCGTGGTCCAGAAGCGCGTGCGCGCGGGTCACGTCGCGGGTGTCGGTCCCGGTGGTCTTCTCCTGGTAGAGGGGACGGACACCTCCCCAGACGCGAAGTGCCCTGGCCTGCCGGAACCCGGGAACGAGGTTCTCACCAGCGTCGAGCATCTTCTGAACCTCGTCGTGCGTGATCTCCCACGTGTCGGGATCGTCCACCTTGACATCGGTCGTGCCGATCACCGAGACGGCGCGGATCGGGACGATGATGTCTCCGTCCGACGGCATGGCGCACCGGTTCACCACGGTATTCACGAGCCGGTGGTTCATCGCCACCATGATCCCCTTGCCCGGGAAGACGGTGACCTCACACCCCGCCATCGCGGCGATCCGGCCGGCCCAGGCGCCCGAGGCGTTGACCACGAACTCGGCGTCGATCTCGACTTCCTCGCCGGTGCGGTTGTCCCGCGCGAGCGCGCCCTTCACGATACCGCCGTCGACGACCAGGCGAAGGATCTCGTGGTACGGGAGGATCCTGGCCCCGTGCGCCTCCGCCGACCGCGCGCACGCCCACACCGTCTTCCACGAGTCGACGGAGGCATCCGGCACGGCGAA
>JBOGVL010000455.1:0-1650 GCA_050692535.1 Actinomycetota bacterium
GCGATCGCGGTCGCGTTCACAGTGATCGGGCTCGTTCTGATGGTGATCTGGCGCTTCAGCAGCGCCGGGAAGCCGTTCTTTGCGCGCGGCGCGTTCGAGTCCGTCGACCCGGCGGTCGCGAACCAGAAGGCGCCGCCGCCCGCCGAGGCGACCGCGCCGACCGGAGGTCCGTGAGATGGCGGTCACGGTGGTCGGGTACGACGGCTCCGACTGCGCCGAGGCGGCGCTCGAGACCGCGATCGACCTGTCCCGCGACCTCGGCGACGAGCTCCTGATCACGTTCGGGTACGAGCCGGGCGGCCGGACGGGCGAGGAGCACGCCGCCCATCGGGAGGCCGTGAAGCAGTTCGGCGAGCGGATGACCCAGCGGGGTTTGAAGCGCGCGGAGGACGCCGGAGTGAAGGCGAACGTCGCCCTCGTCCCCGAGCGCGCCGTCGACGCCCTGGTCACGATGGGCGCGGAGCATGACGCGCGGGCGATCGTCGTCGGGACCTACGGCGAGAACCCGGTCAAGGGCGCGATCCTCGGCTCGACCCCGTACAAGCTGATGCAGGTCGCCGAGCGCCCCGTGCTGGTCGTCCCGGTCGAATAGCGGGCGCGCCCGATCAATAGCCTGTCGGTCGTGAGCGCCTACGACCGCCTGCGCGATCTCCCGATCTCGATCGACTCCTACGAGCTCGAGGACCAGGATCGCGAGTACGGCGAGTTCACCCGCCCCTCGACGATCATCCACCTGCGCGGGGGCGGCCACGAGGGTCTCGGGGAGGACGTCGTCTACGACGTTCTCGACCACGTCGCGCATCGCGACGCCGGGCCCGTGCTCGACCTCACCGGGCCGTCGACGCTCGGCGAGCTGTGCGAGCTGCTGGGCAGGCTCGACCTGTTCGCTGCGGCGGCCCCGGAGCGCGAGCCATCGCGCCACTACCGGCGCTGGGCCTACGAGTCCGCGGCGCTCGACCTCGCGCTGCACCAGAGCGGCGTTCCCCTGCACGAGGCCGTGGGGCGCGATCCCCGGCCGCTGACGTTCGTGTGCTCGACGCGGCTCGGCGGGATCGGCGAGAACGCGCCGCCTTCGACCTCCGAACCGGTGCGCAAGCGGCTCGCCAAGTACCCGACGCTGCGCTTCAAGCTCGATCCCGAGAACGACTGGGACGATGAGCTGACCGCGGAGCTCAAGCAGATCGCGGGGGTCGACGTGCTCGACCTCAAGGGCCTGTACAAGGGCACGCCCGTCGACGTCGACACCGACCCGGAGCTGTACCGGCGGGTCGCGGAGGCCTTCCCCGAGGCATTCCTCGAGGACCCCGACATCAACGACGAGACCCGCGCCGTGCTCGAGCCCCACGCCGACCGTGTCACCTGGGACGCCCCGCTTCACTCGCTCGCAGACGTCGAGGAGCGCGCCCGCAAGGCGATCAACTCGAAGCCGTCGCGGTTCGGGTCGCTGGAGGAGCTGTGCTCGATCTACGACCACTGCGAGCGCGAGGGAATCGCGATCTACGGCGGCGGGCAGGGCGAGATCGGGGTGGGCAGGGGCCAGATCCAGTACCTGGCCTCGCTCTTCCACCCGGATACCCCGAACGACGTCGCGCCGTCCGGCTACAACGACCCCGCGGTCCCCGACGGCCTCGCGACCAGCCCGATGGACCC
>JBOGVL010000456.1:0-1637 GCA_050692535.1 Actinomycetota bacterium
GTCCTGGTGGCCGTCGAGGCCGGCCGCGTCCTCGGGAGCGCGACCCTCGAGCTCGGGGACCGGATCGACGACGACGACCCGCCGCTCGCGGCCGACGAGGCGCACATCCGGATGCTCGGCGTCCGTCCCGATTCCCGCGGCCGCGGGGTCGCGCGGGCGCTGATGGACGCCTGCTTCGGCCGGGGCCGGACCGAGGGCCGATCGCGCATGACCCTGCACACGACCGGGCGGATGAAGGCGGCGCAGCGCATGTACGAAGGCCTGGGGTTCGAGCGACTGCCCGATCGCGAGTTCCCGGACGGCTTCGTGTTGCTGTCGTATCAGCGCGCGATCCCGCCGGCCTGAGCTGCCTCGGATCCGGAGGTCAGCCGCTGGCGGTCCGGACGATCTCGCCCGTCGAGAGGACGACGCCGTCCTCGCACTCGGCTTGCACGAGGCCGCCTCGGAACTGCTGCTCGTACAGGCGGGCGTAGAGCCCACCCCGCTCGAGGAGCCCCTCGTGGGTACCGCGCTCCACGATCCGCCCGCGATCCACCACGAAGATGACGTCCGCCGACAGGATCGTGGAGAGGCGGTGCGCGATCGCGATCGTGGTCCGTCCCTTCATCAGCGGCTCGAGCGCGGCCTGCACCAACCGCTCCGACGTGGTGTCCAGCGAGGACGTCGCCTCGTCGAGGATCAGGATCCGCGGGTCCTTCAGGATCACCCGCGCGATCGCCAGGCGCTGCTTCTCGCCGCCCGAGAGTTTGTAGCCCCGCTCGCCCACGATCGTGTCGTAGCCCTCGGGAAGCTCCGCGATCCGATCGTGGATGTTGGCGGCTCGCGCCGCCGCCTCCAGCTCCTCCTGGGTGGCGTCCGGCCTTCCGTACAGGAGGTTCCGCCGGATCGTCGTGTGGAACAGGTAGGTCTCCTGGGTCACGACGCCGATCGCGTCGCCGAGCGACTCGAGCGCGATCTTGCGCACGTCGATCCCGTCGATCCCCACGCTCCCCCGCTGCACGTCGTACAGCCGGGGCACGAGATACGTGATGGTCGTCTTCCCCGCGCCCGAGGGGCCGACGAGCGCGGCGAGCTGCCCCGGCTCGATGTCGATCGAGACGCCCTCGAGCGTCCAGTCGCGAGCCGCCCCGTTGACGAGCTCGCGGTCCGTCGGCGACACGGGGGTCGGCTGGTCCTCCCCGGCCTCGTACCGGAACCACACGTCCCGCAGCGCGACGCGCCCGGCGACGTCGGTCGGCGACAGGTGCACCGCGTCGGGGGCGTCCTCGATCTCGTGATCCATGTCGAGGTACTCGAAGATCCGGTCGAAGAGCGCGAGCGACGAGTGCACCTCGGTCGACACCTGCAGCATCGAGCCGATCGGGAAGAACAGTCGCGACTGGAGCGTGGTGAACGCGACGATGTCGCCGGCGGTCAGCGAGGTCCCTCCGTCGCTCAGGACCCAGCCCGCGACGAGGTACACGAGTGCCGGCGTGATCGAGAAGAAGGTGCCGACGACCGCGAAGAACGACCGCCCGATCATCGTCTGGCGGATCTGCAGGCCGGTGAGTCGCTGGTTCTCCCCCTGGAACCGGTCGATCTCGTGCCGCTGCCGGCCGAAGGACTTCGACAGCAGAATCCCCGAGACCGACAAAGTC
>JBOGVL010000457.1:0-1618 GCA_050692535.1 Actinomycetota bacterium
GTCCCGGAGGGCGTGAAGAGCTACGTCGAGAAGGCCGGGCTCTACCGGTGACCCGGCGTCCCTGGCTCGCGGTCTCGCTCGTCTTCCTGCTCGTCGCGGCCTCGATCGGGGCGTTCGTCCTCACCCGTGATCGTCAGGACGCGTCCACGACCCCGCCGAGCGTGGAGCGCGCCGACGGTCTCACGTTGCTGATCGTCCGCGCCCGGGGCGGGCCCTTCGCCGTGGTGATCGGGTCGACCGGGAACGACGACGGCGCGCTGGTGCTGCCGTCCGAGATCCGGCTGACGGTTCCCGGGCAGGGTGACGCGACCCTCGGCGAGGCGCTCGCGCTCCCGCCGCGCCAGGCGGCGACGACGGTCGCGAACCTGCTCGGCCTCTGGGTCGACCACTACGCCCTGGTGGGCCCCGATCGGCTCTCCCAAGTCGTCGAGCGGGCCGGCGGGATCGGCGTGGGCGACGAGGTGCTCGACGGTGACTCGACGGTGGCCATGCTCGAGGACGCGGGCGACGGCGCGACGTCCGCGCTGGCGCTGATCGTCGACGGGCTCCTCCAGGCCGAGGTCGCGTGGGAGCCCTCGGACTTCGCGCAGGCGGACGCGCCCTCGTCCGTGGCGGCGGCGTTCGAGGCCGCTCGCGGGGCGCCGGTCGCGACCGTGCCGGCCGTCGAGGCGGCCACCGACATCTTCCGGGCCGAGCCGGAGGCGCTTCGGCGGACGATCGTGGACGTGTTCGGGGGACCGGATCGCGCCGTCGTGGGCGTCATCGTCCTCAACGGCAGCGGCGTGCCCGGTGTCGGCGAGCTCGTCGCCGAGCGGATCGTGCCCGACGGGTTCCGCATCGTGATCTCGGAGAACGCGTCCAACTTCGACCACGACGAGACCCTCGTCGTGGTCGGCTCGGCCGACGACGTCGTTCTGGGCGAGCGTGTGCGAGACTTGCTGGGAACGGGCAGCGTGAACGTCTCCGTCGCGTCCGGGATCGCCCCCGTGACGGTCGTGGTGGGAAAGGATTTCGGGGATTGACCAGCAACGAAGGACGGCGTGCCGGGTAGGCCGGGGGGCTCCGACGAGAGCCGCGAGGTCGCCATCGCCGCGGCGCGGGCCGCGGCCGCCAAGCAGGCCGAGGACATCGCGATCCTGGACGTCCACGGCCTGATCGTGATCACCGACTACTTCGTGATCTGCTCGGGCGGCACCGAGCGACAGGTCAAGACGATCATCGAGGAGGTCGAGCGCGCGCTGCGGGAGCGGGACCGGCGCCCGGTCCGCCGCGAGGGCGAGACCGAGGGCCGGTGGGTGCTGCTCGATTACGTCGACGTGGTCGTCCACGTGTTCGCCGACGAGGAGCGCGAGTACTACGACCTCGAGCGACTCTGGCGCGACGCCCCGCGCGTCGGGATCGAGGAACGCGGGGAGCAGGCGGCGGCCGGTTCGCTAGACTGACCCGTCCGGGGGCCCATAGCTCAGCTGGTAGAGCGCATGGCTGGCAGCCATGAGGTCCGGGGTTCGAGTCCCCGTGGGTCCACTCCCGCAGAAGAGATGCCTCAGACGGCCAAGGGTTGATGCACGATGGCGTACGGCCGCAGCGCCGAGTGTGTTTCTAGTGAAGGGGGCGGGCC
>JBOGVL010000458.1:0-1603 GCA_050692535.1 Actinomycetota bacterium
AGCTCGCGGAAGCGGGAGTAGTCCACGCGCGTGATCGCGAGCATCAGGGCGATCCCGAGCACGGCGTAGATGCTCTGGCGGATGACGTAGTAGAGCGGCTCGCCGGGGACGTCCCCCTCCGTCGTCGCGGCGAGGGTGACGACGCTGAACACGATCAGGCCGACCGCTGCGACGCCCAGCAGCGGGTCCATGTGGGCGAGGCCGAGGCGCTCGGCGAGCCTCACCTGGCCGCGCGAATCGAACCTTCGCGGCGCGGGGGTGGCGCGGGCGGGCCTTGTCCTGGCCGTGGCCATCAGTCGTAGCTCCCCGTGGTCGCGGCGCCGGTCGGGGGCGCGGTCGCCGGCGCGCCGGCCCTCGTGTCGAGCAGCTCGGCGAGGACCTGTGCCGCGGCGGGCGCCGCCGAGTCGGCGCCGAACCCACCGCGCTCGATCGTCACGGCGACGACGTACTTGGGATCGGGGTACGGAGCGAGGGCGACGTACCACGACTGGTCCGCGTTGCCCACGCCGCGCTCCGCCGTCCCCGTCTTCCCGGCGATGTCCTGCTTCCAGTTGCCGAACACCCCGTAGGACGTGCCCCCCGGCTCCATCGCCGCGGCATGGAGGCCGTCGAGGATCGCCTGTCGGTGGCCGGGCTGGATCTCGACGTGGCGGCGCGGCGCGGGCCGGATCTCCTGGATCACGCGCCCCTCGGGATCCTCGACCTGCTGGGCGACATGCGGCCGGACGACGTCGCCCCCGTTGGCGATCGTGGTGTATGCGACCGCGAGCTGGAGCGGATCCACCTGGAGGTCGCCCTGGCCGACGGAGAGGTTGACCCCGTCGCCGGCCGACCATTGCCGGTCGACGGTCTCGCCCTTCTCGAGCACCACGTCCTCACCGCCGGGCGAGGACGGGTCCGTGTTCTCCTGGAAGAGCTCGTTGCGCCATTCCGGCGTGGGCACCAGCCCGGTGGACTCGGCCGGCAGGTCGATCCCTGTCGGCTGGCCGAGCCCGAGGTTCTCGGCCCACGACTGAATCGGGTTCCCGTCGTCCTGCTCGGCGTCGAGGCCGAGGTTGTAGAAGAACACGTCCGAGGAGACCTTGAGCGCCTCCCGCAGCGCGATCGGGCCGAACTCCTGGTCGCCGGCGTTCTTGAACGTCACCGTGTCGAGCGTCAGCGACCCCGTGTCGTTGATGATCGTGTCCGGGGTGATCAGGCCGTCCTCGAGGGCGGCCGTCGCGGTGATCGCCTTGAACGTGGACCCGGTCGGGTACAGGCCCTGGATCGCGCGGTTCGAGAGCGGGTACTCGGCGCCCTCTGAGTCGAGTCGGTCGATCGTCGACTGGGGGACGCTCGGCCGGGTGAAGATCGCGGGATCGAAGGTCGGGCGGGACCCGAGGGCGAGGACCTCGCCGCTTTGGATGTCCATCGCCACGAACGCGCCCGGGAGCCCGAACGAGCTCACCGCATCCTCCGCGGCCGTCTGCACGTCGGTGTCGATCGTCAGCCGCAGGTCGTTGCCGGCGGTCGCCTGCTCCGAGCTCAGCTCGCCGCCCTTGGGGCGGCCGAGGGCGTCAACCTGGAGCCGGGTGGCGCCCGGCTGTCCCCGCAGCAGGTGGTC
>JBOGVL010000459.1:0-1597 GCA_050692535.1 Actinomycetota bacterium
CATCAGCGCCACGTCCGTCGCGGCCGGCAGGTAGCCGTGCCCGGTCCGCTCCAGGATCAGGTCCCGGTGGTGCGGGTCCCGGTAGGCCACCAGATACGAGAGCGAGTGCCCGAGCAGGAGCCCGGCGACGGCGAAGCCGAACACCGGCAGGCCGCGGAGCCGTGGGGACGTACGCACGAGCGGAGCGCCTCTCCTGTTCGCGGGGTGCGCTGATTGTACGCTGCACCCCTGACGGCGGTTTCACCCGAGGGGAACGGATGCGCGGCGAGGACGTTCGGACGGTCGGGGTGGTCGGCTGCGGGCTCATGGGCTCCGGCATCGTCGAGGTGGCGGCGCGCGCCGGGCAGGACGTGGTCTTCCTCGAGTCGAACGACGAGCTCGTGGAGGCGGGCCGAGGCCGGATCGAGGATTCCACCCTTCGCGCGGTGGAGCGCAACAAGCTCGCCGAGGCCGAGCGCGCCCAGGTCCTCGGCCGGATCTCGGGGACGACCGAAACGGGGGACCTCGCCGGCGTCGACCTCGTCATCGAGGCGGCGACCGAGGATCGGACGACCAAGCTCGAGATCTTCCGGCGCCTGGACGAGATCACTCGTCCCGACGTCGTCCTCGCGTCGAACACGTCGTCGATCCCGATCGTCGACCTCGGGGCGGCCACCAAACGCCCCGAGCTCGTCATCGGACTCCACTTCTTCAACCCGGTGCCGGTCATGGGCCTCGTCGAGATCGTGCGGGCCATCACGACCTCGGACGAAACGGTCGAGTTCGGGCGCGGCTACTGCGTCGCCCTCGGCAAGACCACGGTCCTGTCCCGCGACCGCGCCGGTTTCATCGTCAACACGTTGCTCGTGCCGTACCTCAACGACGCGGTCCGGATGCTGGAGGACGGGTTCGCGACGCGGGAGGACATCGACGCGGCGATCAACCTCGGCCTCAACCACCCGATGGGACCGCTGCGGCTGGCCGACCTGATCGGGCTCGACACGTGCGTCCAGATCGCGAACGTCCTGTACGACGAGTTCAAGGAGCCGAGGTTCGCCGCCCCGCCGCTCCTGCGCCGGATGGTGGCGGCGGGTCGCCTCGGACGGAAGAGCGGCAAGGGCTTCTACGAGTACGGCTGAACGGCGGGCCCCCGAACGCGGAGGAGACCCCGCCGCGCGAGGTCTCCTCCGTGGATCGGGGCGGTGGAAGGCGCCCTATCCTTCGCAGCCTCCCTGGAAGTAGGCGTTCACCTGCTCCACCGCGGCCTGGAACTCCTCCGAGTTCAGGTCTTGGGTGGCCTGCTCCAGCTCCGCGATCACCTCGGGCGGCGGCACCTCGCCGCTCGCGGGGTCGAAGCCCGCGTTCGCGAAGACCTCGGCGACCGCCCGGTAGCCCTCGGCGATCGTCGCGAGGGCGTCGGCGATCTCCTCCGGTGCCGCGTCGGCGAACGCCTCCATCTGCTGGACGGCATCGTCCAGGTCGTCGGTACTCCCGCTCACCGCCGCCGACGTGCCCTGCGCGGCCGCGGCGAGCGCCGCGGCGACCTCCGCGCACTCGGCGGTTGCGATCCCGCCGATCGCGCCGTTGCCCCCGTCGCCGTCTGAGCCCCCGTCCGATC
>JBOGVL010000460.1:0-1587 GCA_050692535.1 Actinomycetota bacterium
TCGCGCGAACGCCTGCTCGAGGAGGTGTGGGGCTACGACCCGATGGCGATGACGAACACGATCGACGTCTTCATCTCCAACCTCCGGCGAAAGCTCGAGGCCGGCGATGAGCCGCGGATCCTGCACACCAAGCGCGGCGCCGGGTACGTCCTCCGGGCCTGAGGGGCGATGGCGCGCGCGAGCGCAAAGCGGGCGGTCGAGCGGATCCTCGCGACCCCGGAGGGGTGGCCGGTCCGGTGGCGCGTCGCCGCCGTGTCCGCATTGCTGACACTCGTGATCCTCGTCGGCTTTGCCGCCGTCGTCGGTCGCCTGACCACGAACAGCCTCGAGAGCGACTTCCGCGACGACGTCGAGGGGACGGCCGACCGGCTCGCGCTCGGCGTCGAGCTCCGGGCGTCGGGCCAGCTGCCCTCCGTGCACCCGAGCCCCGACGTGATGACGATCCCCGCGGGTACTCACGCCCGTGTGGTCAGCACCACCGGTGTACCCCTCGATGAGCCGCCGGGCGCACCGGAGTTCGGGTCCGTCGAGCCAGGAATCAGAACAGTCGGCTCGTACGAGGTCGCGACGACCCCGATCCGGACGAGCACGGTTCAGGTTCCGGAGGCGTTGCTCCAATACGCGCGCGACCGTGACGACATCGAGAGCACGATGAACAAGCTGTGGCTGTTCCTCGCCGCCGGGGTCTTCGTCGGCACCGTGCTCGCCTACCTCGCCGGGCATGCCGTCGCCGGGCGCGCGATGCGGCCGATCTCCTCACTGACCGCGGCAGCGCGGGAGATCGGCTCGACCCGGGATCCGTCGCGGCGGATCCCGACGCCGAGCACGGACGATGAGGTCGCCGAGCTCGCCCGGACACTCGACGAGATGCTTCGCGCCCTCGACCAATCGCGCGCGGAGACCGAGCTGGCGATGGAGCGCCAGCGGGAGTTCGTCGCCGACGCCTCGCACGAGCTCCGGACGCCGCTCACGAGCATCCTCGCCAATCTCGAGCTGCTCCAGGCGTCGCTGAGCGAGACCAACGTCTCCGGGGAGAGCGCCGATGGCGCCGCCGTCAGCTCGGCCCTGCGCTCCTCGCAGCGGATGAGCCGGCTCGTGTCCGACCTCCTGCTCCTGGCCCGCGCCGATGCCGGCCGCGTCAGCGCGCGGCGGGAGTGCAACCTCGCCGAGATCGCTGCCGGCGCGCTCGCCGAGGTGCGCCCGGTCGCCACCGGCCACGAGCTGACGATCGACTCCGACGGCGCCACCGCGGTCGACGGGAACCCGGACGAGCTCCACCGCCTCGTGGTCAACCTCCTCGACAACGCCGTCAGCCACACCCCCGTGGGAACCGAGGTGCGGATCCACGTCCGCCGCGACGACGGCGCCGCCGTGCTCGAGGTGAGCGACGACGGGCCGGGGATCCCGGCCGGGATGGAGGATCAGGTGTTCGGACGCTTCGTCCGCGGCCCGGGCCCCTCCGACGAGGCGACCGGCAAGGGCACGGGGCTTGGGCTCGCGATCGTGGAAGCGGTCGCGACCTCGCACGGCGGCGGAGCCGAGGCGGGCGCCTCTCCCCGGGGAGGCGCCAGGTTCACGGTCCGCCTC
>JBOGVL010000461.1:0-1576 GCA_050692535.1 Actinomycetota bacterium
CTTCGCCACGCACGACATCCCGGCGTTCTGATAGATCGAGTTGATCTGCGTCTTGCGCGTCTCCGATGCGACCGATCCGTCTTCTCTGGTGCACTCGGGCGTCGGAATCATGAGGTCGCGGGGGAGCGAGACGACCGTGACGTTGCGCGGTTCCGCCGAGACGTGCACCAGCAGGTTCACGTCGTTGAGGATCCCGCCGTCGGCTTCCGAGCATCGCGCGGCGAGGAGCCCGGTCGACACCTCACCGCACTCGTCGGTCCCGATGATGAGCATGCTGAACTCGCCGGGGTACGCGCTGATCGAGGGCGGCTCGACCTCGGGGGCGTCTTCCAGCGTGACAGCGCCTTCGTTGAATCGGTTGAAGTAGTCCGTCACCACGAAGGCGGCCACGGCGATCGCGGCGACGAGCACGACACCCAGTGTGATTCCGGCGATCTTCAGGAACCCTCTGGCGGGCCCGGGAGAGGGGAGCGTCGCGTGGCGGGCGACCGTCGAACGGTCCTTGTCAGGGGTGCGGCGAGCCATCCGGGGAGCCTACCGGGGGAACCTGATGTTACGGCCGCATGACGATTGTGAGAGGAACTTGCAGGTAATTAGTTAGTCGTGGATACTTTTTCCTAACCCCCGGTGAGTACCCGATGCTTGCCAGGACTTTTCAAAGAGGAGATCCCCGCAATGCACAAGCGCATTCTCTCGGCTGTGGCGCTCGGCGCCGTGGCCACGCTCGCCCTCGCCGGTTGCGCCGGCGGCAGCGACACCGGCTCCACCGACGGCAAGGGCCAGGAGCTCACCGTCTGGATCATGAAGGGCACCAACCCCGACGCCTCCGCCTTCTACGACAAGGTGTCCGACGCCTTCGAGAAGGAGACCGGCGCGACGGTCAAGATCGAGGAGATCCAGTGGGCCGACGCCCACGACCGCTTCGTGACCTCCATCGCCGGTGGCACGACCCCCGACATCGCCGAGACCGGCACCACCTGGACCGCGGAGTTCGCCGACGCCGGCGCGCTCGAGCCGCTCGACGAGTACGTCGACGCCGAGAAGGGCCTGCGCGACGACCTCGTCGAGGGCCTCGAGGTCGCCGGCACCTACGACGGCGAGCTGTACGGCATGCCGTGGTACGCGGGTGTCCGCTCGCTCGTCTACCGCGCGGACGTGTTCGAGGAGCTCGGACTCGAGGCTCCGAAGACGTGGGACGACATCGTCGCCGCGGGTGACGCCATCAAGGCGGCCAAGCCCGACATGCTCCCCTTCCCGGTTCCCGGTGACGCCGAGTTCCAGGTCTACCCCTGGGTCTGGGGCGCCGGCGGCGAGATCGCCACGAAGGACGGCAAGACCTGGACGAGCGAGCTCGACAGCAAGGAGTCGCAGGCGGGCATCGAGTTCTACACGGGCCTCGCCACCGAGCACGGCTTCTCCTCCGCAGGTGCCACCACCTGGAAGGAGACCGACCTCCGTGACGCGTTCACGCAGGGCAACGTCGCCATGATGCTCTCGGGCTCGTGGACGCCGAAGTCGCTCATCGAGGCGAACCCCGACCTCGAGGGCAAGATCGGCGCCGCGGTCATCCCCGGTG
>JBOGVL010000462.1:0-1557 GCA_050692535.1 Actinomycetota bacterium
GGTCGGGCGCGACCGGCGCCCGACCCACTCGCGGCCCATGTCACGAGAGGTAGTCTCCGGCCAGCCATGTCGACGACCGCCGCGCCGCCGCCACGGGTCACGCTCGACCTCATGCGAGGGAGCCGCAAGCGACGTCGCAAAGAGCAGATCGTGCGCGCGCTCTTCTTCGCGGCCGCCGCGCTCGGTCTCCTGATCAGCCTGGCGATCGTGCTCGCGCTCGCCGGCGAAGCGATCCGATGGCTGTTCGCGATCGATCTCGGTTGGCTCTGGGCCGAGGGGTGGTTCCCGAGGGCGGACGACTTCGACGTGCTCACGATCTTCTTCGGGACGATGATCGTCGCCGTCATCGCGATGTTGGTCGCGACGCCGCTGGGGCTCGGAGCCGCCGCGTACCTGTCCGAGTACGCCAACCCGCGTGTCCGGCGGACGCTCAAGCCGATCCTCGAGACGCTGGCGAGCATCCCGAGCGTGGTGCTCGGGTACTTCGCGCTCCAGTGGATCAACCCGGAGCTCGTCCAGAAGATCTTCTCGGGCGCCGGGACGTTCAACTTCCTCGCCGCCGGCCTCGCCGTCGGGATCCTCACCATTCCGCTCGTGGCGTCGGTCGCGGAGGACGCCATGTTCGCGGTGCCCGGCGCGCTGCGGGAGGCGGCCTACGGGATCGGCGCGCGCCGACGGACCGTGACGACCAAGGTCGTGTTTCCGGCCGCCGTCTCGGGCATCGTCGCCTCGTTGATCCTCGGCTTCTCTCGCGCGGTCGGCGAGACGATGGTCGTCGCGATCGCCGCGGGCGCGACGGGCGGGGCGCTTCGAACCGTCAACCCGCTTGACGGAGGTCAGACGATGACCGGCGCGATCTCCTCGCTCGCGATCGGCTCGGATCAGGTGCGTGGCTCGGACTTCGCGTTCGACAGCCTGTACTTCGTCGGTCTGCTCCTCTTCGTCATCACGTTCCTGCTCAACGTGATGAGTGAGCGGTTCGTTCGTCGCGTGCGGAGCAAGTACTGATGGCGATCGTCGCTCCCGCCGACGTTCGCACGACGGTCGACCTCGCCCTCCGCGGGAAGCAACGTGACGTCGGAGGGCTCGTGTTCCGGCTCGGTCTTCTTGGGACCTTGCTCCTGGCGCTGATCATCCTGCTGATCCTGCTGGTCACAACGATGATCGACGCGTGGCCGGTGCTCTCGGAGCGCGGGCTCGATTTCGTCACCAGCAACACCTCGAGCCTGGCCAGTCGGACGGGCGTCCGCCAAGGGCTCGTCGGGTCGCTGATCCTCACCGGGTTCGTCGCGGTGATCGCGATCCCGATCGGGATCGCGGCGGCCGTGTACCTGCAGGAGTACGCCCGCGATACTCGCTTGAACCGTGTGCTGATCGCGAACATCCGCAACCTCGCCGGCGTCCCGTCGGTCGTGTACGGCATCCTCGGCCTCGTCGTGTTCGTGCAGGCTCTTCGCGCGTTCACGGGTCCCGAGAGCAACGGGAGGAGCTACATCTCGGGCGGCCTCACACTCGCCGTCTTAGTGATGCCGATCGTGATCCTGATCACCATGGAGG
>JBOGVL010000463.1:0-1548 GCA_050692535.1 Actinomycetota bacterium
GGGTGTTCCAGGGCCGCGTGTCGACACGCAAGGCGGGCTCGATCGAGGAGGCCGCGCAAACGGCCTTCGAGCTCGCGCCGCCCGGTGGCTCGGTCGTGCTCGCGCCCGCATGCGCCAGCTGGGACATGTTCCGCGACTACCGGGAGCGGGGCGATCGGTTCGCCGCCGCCGCCGCGCGGATCGAGGCGGAGTTCGCTTCATGAGCGCGCGCGTCGTCGCCCACCCCCGGTCGCGCCACCTGCGGCTGGTCCGCCCCGAGCGGGTGATCAGATCGGCCTCGCGAAGCCGGGTGGCGGTCCGCAGGACCGTCGCGCTCCTGCTGGGCTCGACGGCGTTCCTGGTCGTCGCGGGGCTGATCATGGTGCTCTCGGCGAGCTCGGTGTCCGCGTTCGCGCAGCACGGCGACTCGTTCCGGTATTTCCAGCGGCAGGCAACGTACGCGGCGATCGGGGTCGCCGTCTTGTGGCTCACCTCGCGGATGCGCTACGAGGTGTGGCGCAAGATCGCGCTGCCGCTCCTCGTGCTCACCATCGGGATGCTCGGGCTCGTGTTGTCCCCGTCGGCCGGGATCGAGGCGTACGGCGCCTCGCGCTGGTTCGAGCTCGGTCCGATCACGGTGCAGCCGTCGGAGGTCGCGAAGCTCGCGCTCGTCGTCTTCGCGGCCGCGGTGCTCGCGCGCAAGTGGGGCAAGCTCGACGACGTCGGGCACGTGCTGTTTCCGTTGCTGCCGGTCGGGTTGCTCGTCTGCGGGATGGTGATGCTGCAACCGGACCTCGGGACGACCGTGATCATCTCGGGCTCCCTCCTCCTGCTGCTGTTCGCGGCCGGCGTTCGCCTGCGGTACCTGACGGTCGCGACCCTCGTCGGCTCGGCCGTCGGGATGGGCCTCATCATGAGCGCCGACTACCGCCGCGTCCGGTTCCTGTCGTTCCTGCACCCCTGGGAGGACGCCACGAACACGGGGTACCAGCTGATCCAGTCGCTGATCGCGCTCGGCTCCGGCGGGCTGACGGGCGTGGGGCTCGGCGCCTCGCGCCAGAAGTGGCAGTACGTGCCCAACGCGCACACCGACTTCATCTTCTCGATCCTCGGGGAGGAGCTGGGGCTGATCGGCGAGATCGTGGTGCTCGTCGCGTTCGGCGCGCTGATCTTCGCGGGGATCCGGGTCGCCGCCCGTGCCACGGACGTCTTCGCGCGCCTGCTCGCGGCCGGCATCGTCTCGTGGTTCGGGCTGCAGACCCTGGTCAACCTCGGCGCCGTGACGGGTCTGCTTCCCATCACGGGCGTCCCGCTGCCGTTCCTTTCCTACGGCGGCTCGTCGCTCGTCGTCTCGCTCGCGGCGGTCGGGATCCTCGTGAACATCGCGAACTCGACGGCCCGCGGCCCCGACCGGGCGAAGGCGAAGCGGGGAAGGAAGACGAGGACGAGGGCGGCGCCGAGGACGCGGTCCGCGTGAAGGTCCTGATCGCGGGCGGCGGCACGGCGGGGCACGTCCTGCCCGCGCTGGCGGTGGCTCGCCACCTGGTTGGCGAAGGTCACGACGTCCGG
>JBOGVL010000464.1:0-1535 GCA_050692535.1 Actinomycetota bacterium
AGCGGATCCTGCGCGAGCGCATCGCCGCCCGGCTGGAGGCCGAGGGGATCCGCACGCCGATGCCGCCGACGATCGCTCCCGGCCGAGGCACGGCGACCGGCTGAGCCGAGGCCCGCTAGTCTGCAGGCCATGGGCCGGCTGCGGTTCGACTCCGTCGAGGACGTCCGGCGCGGGCTGGTCGGCGAGCGCTACCTCGCCGATCGCGGGCTGGCCACGGCGATCTACCTCGCGGTCTCGTTGGACCGGCCGCTGCTGCTCGAAGGCGAGGCCGGCGTCGGCAAGACGGAGGTCGCCAAGGCGCTGGCGTCCCTCCTCGACCGCGACCTCATCCGTCTCCAGTGCTACGAGGGGATCGACGCGAGCCAGGCCCTCTACGAGTGGAACTACTCGAAGCAGCTGATCGCGGTCCGCGCCATGCAGGACGTGACGGCGGAGGCCCACGTGCAGGACCTCTTCGGCCCGGAGTTCCTGGTCGAGCGCCCGCTGCTCGCCGCGATCCGCGCCGGCTCCAAGGCCGTGCTCCTCGTCGACGAGCTCGACCGCGCCGACGACGAGTTCGAGGCGTTCCTGCTGGAGATCCTCTCCGAGTTCGCCGTCACGATCCCCGAGATCGGCCGCGTGGCCGCCGAGGAGCCGCCCGCGGTCGTCGTCACGTCGAACCGGACCCGGGAGCTCCACGACGCGTTGAAGCGCCGGTGCCTCTACCACTGGATCGACCATCCGGCGCTGGACCGCGAGATCGAGATCATCCGCGCCCGCGCGCCCGAGGTTTCGGAGGCGCTCGCCCGCGACGTCGCCGCGGCGGTGATGCGGCTCCGCGGGTTCGACATCGCCAAGCGGCCGGGCGTCGCCGAGACCATCGACTGGGCGAACGCCGTCGCGTTCCTCGGTGTCGAGCGGCTGGATGAGGAGACGGCGGCCGCCACCCTCGGCTCCGTGCTGAAGGACCACGACGACCAGGAGCTCGCCGCGCCGCGCCTGGCCGAGGTCGTCGGCGATGGCGGCGAGTCCTGAGGCCGAGGCGCTCGAGCGCCTGATCGGCTTCGGCCGCGAGCTTCGACGCCGGGGCCTGACCGTCGGCACCGGCCGGATCGTCACGTTCTGCCGGTCGGCGGCCGCGCTCGGCGCCCTCGACCGCACCGGTCTGTACTGGGCGGGCCGCGCCTGCCTCATCTCACGTCCGGAGGACGCCGAGGTCTTCGACGCGGCGTTCGACGCGTGGTTCGGCGAGGGGATCCGGATCGAGCTCGACCTCCCCGCCGGGCCGGCGGATCCCGGCGATCGTGACTGGCCCGGACGCGAGGCGCTCGAGGGGCCGGCGGTGGAGGAGGACCGGATCGTCGCCCGGGAGTGGCACGCGCTGGTGGAGGACGAGGACGCCGAGGGCGAGGCCGCGATCCGGATCGTCGCGAGCGCCGTCGAGGTCCTGCGCGAGAAGTCGTTCGCCGAGCTGACCGACGAGGAGCGCCGCCGGGTCGCGCTGCTGATCCGCCGGCTCGTCGTCCGGGTGCCGACCCGGCGGACGCGGCGGCTCC
>JBOGVL010000465.1:0-1530 GCA_050692535.1 Actinomycetota bacterium
TCGTGCGGGCGCAGGAGGAGGAGCGGGAACGGGTCGCCCTGGAGCTGCACGACGGCCTTGGGCAGGTCCTCACGTCCGTGTCGCTGTTCGCCTCCGACCTCCAGGAGGAGGTGGCCGAGGAGGCCAAGCCACGCGCGATCCGTGTGAACGAGCTGATCCGCCGTGCGATCGTCGACAGCCGGCAGCTGGTCTGGAGCCTGCGGCCCCCGGAGCTCGAGCGGCTCGGGCTCGTCCCGGCCCTTCGGCGGCTTGCGGACGAGATCTCGATCCCGGAGCTGACGGTGGATCTCCACGAGGAGATCGGCGATATCCGCCTTGCGCCCGAGTCGGAGGCCGTCGTGTACCGGGTGGTACAGGAGGCCGTGCACAACGCGCAGAAGCACGCCAAGGCAACGGCGATCTCCATCCTGCTGCAGCGGAACAATGGCCAGCTGAGGACGCTCGTCGAGGACAACGGCCGGGGGTTCGACCCCACCGCGATCCCGCCGGGGCGTGGGCTCGGGTTGATCGGGATGCGGGAACGCGCCGAGCTGGTGAAGGGAGCCCTCGTCGTGGAATCCGCGAGCAAGGCCGGGACCAGGGTTAGGCTTATGGTGCCCATCGGAGCAACGGGGGGGCCGGGCGATTGACGGAGGAGCGCATCTCGGTCCTGTTGATGGACGACCACGTCGTGGTTCGCGAGGGCCTTCGCGCCCTCCTCGAACGACAGGACGACGTGGTGGTCCTGGCCGAGGCCGGATCGGTGACCGAGGCCGTCGGGCTGGACGTCGACCCGGACGTCGTCGTGGCCGACCTCGTCCTGCCGGATGATCGCGGCGCGGACGTCGTTCGGCGTCTGAAAGAACGCCATCCCGACGCCGCGATCCTGGTCCTCACGATGGTCGACAACCCGACGGACGTGCAGCTGTGCCTGGCCGCAGGCGCCCGCGGCTACCTCCTGAAGGAGACGGCGTCCACCGAGCTGGTCGACGCCGTCCGCAAGGTCGCCGGGGGCCAGGACTACCTGCAGCCTTCGCTCGGCGCCGCGCTCGCCAAGTGGCGGGACGCGCCGGGGCGGGTGCACGCCCGGGCCATCGACGACCTCACCCCGCGCGAGCGCGAGGTGTTGCGACTCATCGCCCTCGGCCACACCAACGCCGAGATCGCCACGATGCTCTACGTCTCGGTGCGGACGGTGGAGAACCATCGGGCGAGCGTTCTGCGCAAGCTCGGCCTCCGCACGCGCGCCGAGCTGGTCCGCCACGCGAACGAGGCCGGGCTCGTCTAGACCGCCACGCCGTTCCTCAGGAGCCGGTACCGTCGTTCCGGCATGCGCGTGATCGCCGGGTCCGCCAAGGGGGTCCGGCTGGGTCCCGTCCCGTCCGGCGTGCGCCCCGTCTCGGACCGGGCGCGCGAGGGACTCTTCTCGAGCCTGGCGGCGCGCCTTCCGGGCGCGCTGGTGCTCGACCTGTTCGCGGGCACCGGCGCCCTGGGGATCGAGGCACTGTCCCGGGGCGCCGACCGGGCGGTGTTCGTGGAGCGGCTCGGCCC
>JBOGVL010000466.1:0-1529 GCA_050692535.1 Actinomycetota bacterium
AGCCGGATCTCGGCGCAACGCGACGTAGGCCCGCTCGGCCCTACCGACCCTGACCGCCATCTGGATGTTCTCCGGCTCTCGAACTCCGAGCAGTTGGTTGAACTCGGCTTGCAGCGCGGCCATTTCCGGGAACTCCTGCAGAACCTGGCTGTAGGGATGTGAGGTGAGGCCGAGCAGTGTGAGGGCGAGCGTGACCCGGGCGAAGGTGCGTCCCACGTCCAGCCAGTCCGACTGGTGGTTGGTCTTCGTCTTCAGCAGCACCAGTCCTCTGGCGCTATCGATCCCCCGGCGGTAGGTCTTCAGGAATGGGCGGATCGAGCGGGGACTGAACCACTGTCGGGGATTGCCGTTCCGCAGGTTCCACTCGGTTAGGCGGCGCTTCAGGCCGTCGGTCCCAGTCTGGGGGATGCTCAAGCCGTCGCGGTGGGCTCTTCGTTGACTTTCGTTGAACCGAAACCAAACCCTGGTCTCCTCGTAGAGGTGACGCGTCGTCGCCTCGATCTCCATGGCCCGGGAGAAGATGTCGAGCAGCGGCCGCATCTCCTCCGGCTGGTTGAGGATCACGGCCTCGACGTCGTCCGACGACATCTGACCGCGGATCACCTCCGCCTCTTCGTCGCTCAGGAAGGGTCCCGTGTAGGGCTTCCGGTTCGTCTGACGTTGCCCGATGACGTCCGCAAGGTCGTCTCGGCACCTTGATGCGCTCGGGCGCAGCGCGACCCTCGCGACGGGCATGCGCCCGACCTCCTCCAATCCGTGGGCTCCGCGCGGCAGGTACTCAACATCGGTCTCATCGCCACTCTCGGACATGCCGACGGCGAGTGTCTCGATGCAACAGCCGGCCCCGATGTGGATCTGCCGGGCCGGTGGATCGGTCGCCGGCAACAGCCGTCGCTCGTCGATGTAGAGCAACGCCTCCGTGTCGGAGACCAGCTCAAACTTCCACGCCTGGGTGTTGTGCGGATTGGGCGCGTGGCTCCCATACGCGATCGCTCGGAAGATCGGGGTCTGCGCTCGGGGTGCGTGGCTCGACGGGCTCGGGGCTTGCGGGTCTGGGAGGTTCATCCGCTGCCACCTCTGCTCGGGATCGAAAATCGAACTGACCGAGTCTCCCACGGCTGGCCCCACCGTCTCGCTGGAGGGAGCGTGCCGATTCTCGTACTCGACCAAGTCTAAACCGGACGGAGGTGCCTCCTCCCGCTCCGGACGAGCACGAAGCGACGGCGGGCGCTCCCGACTCCGCTTCCCCTTCCGCCCGAAAGCAGTCGCGTGCCCGCGGGGATCGATGGTGGACGCGGACTAGACTCGAAGTCGATGAGCGATGAGACGCATGAGGAGCATCCCCGCGAGGACGCCGAGGGCCCTGTCACCCCCCAGGGCCCGGCCAGCGACGCCGGCCTGGACCTCGATCCCGAGGCGCGCGAGCGGCGCAGCGCCGCGCTTGCGACGATCCGGCGCTTCGGCGATCCCGTCCTCAAGAGCCCCGCGAGCCCGGTGACCGAGTTCGACCAGGGCCTGCGGGCCGAGGC
>JBOGVL010000467.1:0-1505 GCA_050692535.1 Actinomycetota bacterium
AGTAGCGCTGGTGATAGTCCTCGGCCGGCCAGAACTCGGCCGCCGGCGCGATCTCCGTGGCGATCGGCCGGTCGAACCGCGACTGCGCCCGCTCGCGCGAGGCCTCCGCGATCCGTCGCTGCTCGTTCGTGTGCGTGAAGACGGCGCTCCGGTACTGATCGCCGACGTCGGGGCCCTGGCGGTTGACCTGGGTGGGGTCGTGCATCGCCCAGAACACCTCCAGCAGCTGCTCGAACTTCACGACCTCCGAGTCGAACTCGACCCTGAGCACCTCGGCATGACCGGTGGTGTGCGAGCACACGTCCCGGTACGTGGGGCGGTCCGTGTGGCCGCCGGCGTAGCCGACCTCGGTCCGGACCACGCCGGGCACGCGCTCGAACACGTACTCGACGCCCCAGAAGCAGCCGGCCCCGAACGTCGCGGTCTCGGTGGGCATGGAAAAATCCCCTCCTCGATTGGATTCACTCCTATCGTCCGACGAGCCGACCCAAACGTTACGCGGTCAGGCCTCGAAGGACCGGCCCGCGTCCACGACCAGCTCCACCTCCGCGTCGCCGTGCCGGGTGCCGAGCGTCCAGAGCTCGTAGCCGGACGGCGGGAGGTAGACGCCGCGCTCGAGTAGATGCCGGAAGAAACGGCCGTAGCGTTCGTGGTCGGCGGCCCGGGCGCCGGCGAAATCGCGGACGGGCCCCTCCGAGAAGAAGACGCTGAACATCGACTCTGCCCGGTTGATCGTGACGGGGATCCCCCGATCGGCGAAGGCCTTCGCGAGGCCGTCGGTCAGCGCCTCCGCGGTCGTGCCGAGCGCCGGGTAGGGGTCGAGGTCGCGCGCCAGGTCCAACGCCGCGATCCCGGCGGCGACCGCCACCGGGTTCCCGGAGAGCGTGCCCGCCTGGTACACGGGGCCGGACGGCGCGAGGTGCTCCATCACGTCGCGGCGCCCGCCGAACGCCGCGCAGGGGAAGCCTCCGCCCATCACCTTGCCGAGCACCGTGAGGTCGGGGACGACCGCGTAGTGCTGCTGCGCCCCGCCGAGGACGATCCGAAAGCCGGTGATCACCTCGTCGAAGACGAGCAGCGCGCCGGACTCCGTGCAGAGCCGGCGCAGGTCCTGGAGGAACCCCGGCTCGGGCGGGACGACCCCCATGTTGGCGGCGACGGGCTCCACGATGACGGCCGCGATCTCGCCGCCTCGCGCCGCGAACGTGGCGTCGACGGCCTCGGGGTCGTTGAACGCGACCGTCAGCGTGTCTCGGGCGGCACCCTCCGTCACGCCGGGCGAGCCCGGGATCCCGAGCGTCGCGACGCCCGAGCCCGCGCCCTTGGCGAGCAGCGCGTCGGAGTGGCCGTGGTAGCAGCCGTCGAACTTGAGGACGAGGTCGCGACCCGTGAACCCGCGCGCGAGCCGGACCGCGCTCATCGCCGCCTCGGTGCCCGACGAGACGAGGCGGACCATCTGCACGGCGGGCATCGCGGCCGTGATCCGCTCGGCCAGCTCGACCTCG